>VGQR01000112.1 GCA_016882345.1 Cyanobacteria bacterium K_DeepCast_35m_m2_023 | reverse complement strand
GGGCCGCCGCGCCAGCAGCTGGGCCACCAGCCGGTCGAGCTCTTCGTTGGCGTCGGCCAGGCCAGCCAGGTCGCGCTCGCCGAGGATCGCCGTGCCGAAGCGCGGTTCGGCAAAGATCATCACGCCGGCGGCGCTCTGGATCAGGTGCGCGCAGGTGCGCGAGCCCACCACCAGAAAGAACGCATCGGGCATGCGCCGGTGCAGCCAGACGATCGAGGTGAGTCCACAGAACACCTCCCGCTGGCCGCTCTCTTTGATGGGCGGTGGAAGCTGAGCTTGTGCCGTTGCAGCTGTCATTCCCGGCCTCCTGCCGAGAGATGACCTCCTCGCTAGCGCCTCCGACCTGGCCAGCGGAAGTCCCCTGGCACAACCCGTCACCGAAGCGTGCTCAAAGCCACACAACCCGACTCAGGGATTGCACCAGCTGCAGTACCCAGGATCGGCGCTCTGCAGTCCATCGCGCCGCGCCTGGGGGCGCCGTTCGCCGCAGCTGGGGCACCCCCAGATCTCGGCAGCGGTGAGCTCTGTGGGTTCGCCGCACCAGCTGCAGGGCAGGCCGGCTTCGGTTGTGACCAGTCCCAAGCCCGGGCTGCGGCAGACAGGGCAAGTGCTGCGCAGCCGTCGCACCAGGGCACAGCCCAGGCGGCGGATCGCGCGCATGCGGGTGGGGTTCAGGTGGGCGCGCATGTCGGTTTCGAGCCAGACCCGGCCTTCGGGGTCGGCGTCGCCACAGCGCCGCAGGGCCTGGGCGAGCGCGGCTGGGCTGTCCAGCCCTTTGCAGATCATCTCGGCGCCGCCGCTGGCGGGTCTGGCGATCACGGCGTGTCTGGGAAATCCCACCCGGGCCAGCCAGGAGCTGGGGTCCTCGCCTGCGGCCACCGTGGTCTGGCTGTAATTGGTGCCCAGCTCGAGGCGCTGCTCGACGACTTCAAGCTGCCGTTCACGGTCGATGAACAGCAGCACCTCGTGCCCCGCGGTCAGCATCGCGGCAACCGGGTGAGGCCCAAAGCTGGCTTCACTGGCCAGGCCCAGGGTCTGGCCTGTGGCGTCAAGGCCCAGCAGGGCCTTGCGCCGGCAGGTGTCCAGGGCATCGCTGCGGCGTGCGATCTCGCCGCTGAAGGTGCCCAGCTGATCGGTGTCACAGGGGCTCAGCTTCAGCTGCACCCCCAGCCCAGCCGCAAACGGCCGGGCCAGGGCGCGCTCTTTGCCGTGGCGGGTGGTGAGACACAGCCGCCGGCCGCTGTAGGGGTTCTGCGGCGCCACCATCAGGCCTGCAGCCCTGCGGCCTGGGCGCTGAGCTGCCACAGCGCCTCAGCCAGGCCGTCGTCGCGGGCTTCAGGGCTTGGTTCACGCTGCTCAAACCGCAGCTGGCCCGGCCCCAGCACGCGGTTGCTCCAGTACCGAAACCCCGGTGCGCCGTGAGCCGCCTCGGTGGCCAGCGCGGCCAGCAGCGCCCCTGCCCGTTCGACCGATTCGGTCAGTTTCAGCAGGTCCCGTGCCACCAGCGCAAACAGGGCCTGGCCGATCGGATTGTGGCGGCGGCTGTCCCGGAAAAAGCCTCCCGGGCTGCGCGGAATCACGAGCCCAGGACTCCAGGCCACCACCGCGATCGGTTCGCGCCTGGCCGCCCAGCGAGCCATCAGCAGATTGCAGAGCTTGCTGTCTTTGTAGGCCTTCTCAGCGTTAAAACGGCTGCGGCCATCGAGCATGACCGCGCCAGGGCCATGGCGCAGGCCGTCGAGCTGACCTAGGCCCGCAGGCTCGCCCACGCGTCCGCCCGAGCTGCTGGGGTCGTGAACCTCGGACGTGGTCACCACCAACCGCGGGGCTGGTGCCGCCCGCAGCAGTGGCAGCAGGTGCTGCAGCAGGGCCTGATGCGCCAGGTGGTTGACAGCAATCGTCAGCTCGAACCCCTGGGCCGACCAGCGCGGTTGGGCCGCGCCGGTGTACTGCATCCCGGCATTGAGCACCAGGGTGTCGATCGGCTCGCCGGCCTCGAGCAGGCCGCGGGCACAACGGGCCACACTCTGCAGATCGGCCAGATCGGCAATCGGGGTGTGCAAGGCGCCCCCCAGCCCTTGCCGCAACCCGGCTGTAGCACGGCCATCACGACAGAGCACCGTCAGCCGATGGCCCGCCTCAAGCAGCTGGCGGGCGGCCTCCAAGCCAATACCCGAGCTGCCACCGCTCAGCACGATGTTGCGGGGCGGGTCGATGGCCATCGCTGCGCTCCAGCAGGCAGAAGCCATTGTTGGGCAGTTCTGACCTCAATGGGGTGGCGACCTTGATTGAGGCCGCAGCAATCAGCCCGTCAGCGAGGCAGCCATCAACGCCAGCACCAGAGCGAGCAACACGATCTCCTGGAACTTAATCAGTTGACCTTCCATCGACCGCACCCCGCTGCAGCAAGCGACGCTCCAACAACAGCAGTCCCAGCACCGTTGTGACTGTCACCATCAGCACCAAAGCCGAAAACTGCGGTTGATTGATCAGTCCGGCCCCCAGGGCAGTGGTGGCAAACACCAGCCCCGGGAGTCCGCGCGGAATCAGCCCAAAGACCACCAACCAGCGGTCGACCCCCTCGCGCCTGTCCTTGGCGCTGACCCCTAGGCCGCAGGCGAGCTTGCTGAGCAGTGCGGCAATCAGCAGCACCAGTGCCAGGCTCCAGGCTCGCGCGTCAACCAGCGAGCTGGCCGACACCCGCATGCCAACGCTGATGAAATAGAGGGGCAGAAACACCTCTGAAAGCACGCTCAGCACCCGATTGACGGCGTATTCGGGTGGACTGAGCCGGCTCAGCAGCACCCCGCCCCACAGGGCCCCCAGCAGCGAGGTCAGTCCACTGATTTCGCCGATCCAGGCCGGGCCGATCAGCAGCAACAAAATCGCCAGGGGGCCGCTGGGGCGCCGGCCGCGGTGCTGCACCCACCAGCTCACCAGGCTGGTGCTGAACAGGGCAAACAGCAGCCCCAGCACCAAGCCGGCCGGCCCCATGGGGTTTCCGACGATGGCTCTGCCTCCGGTAGCCGCCGCCAGGGCCAGCAGCGTGATCGCCGGCAGGTCATCGAGCACCGACACCCCCACCAGCAGCCGCCCCGATGGGGTGCGCACCGCCTGGCGTTGGGCCAGCAACCGCAGGGTGACGCCGGTGCCGGTGGCTGACAGGCAGGCCAGGCACAGCAGGGCCGTGGCTGGTGGCATGGCAAACCAACGCACCAGGGGCCAATAGGCCAGCAGCGGGGTCAGAAAGCTGAGTGCGACCAGACGGGTGATCGTCCAGGCCCGCGAGCTCAACAGATCGCCTCGCACCTGGAGTCCCACCTGAAAAAACAACGTCAGGACGCCCAGTTCGGTGATGCCGCTGAGCGGCTGAATCGCTTTGAACGGCAGCAGGGTGTTGCCGAGCACAAAGCCAATCGCCAGTTCGACCACCAAGGCGGGGATGGACCACCGGGCCAGTCGCGCGCCAAGAACGCGCGTCGTGCCCAGGCTGATCAGCAGGATCAGCAGGGTGGTCAGCAACGACGGCGTCGCCATTGGCAGGGTGACGGCTATTGGATTCAGTTGTCCCGTTCGCTCTGGGGCTCGGATTCCCGGGCGTCCTCAGGGGTTGCGGTCTTCGGGTTCATGTCGACTCCCAGGGCTTTGCAGGTGCCGACCGGATCGACACCCGGTGCCAGCCCCAGGGCTTTGCGAAGCAAGTCAAGCTGGGCCACCGATTGCAGATCGACCGTGTTGGCGGCCTGCTGACAGGCCAGGGTGTGCAGCGCCTTGGTGTCGGGGGTGCCGCAGGCACTCAGCAGAATCAGGCCGATCGGGACGATCAGCAGCGATGGGCGCTTCATCAACCCAGCAAATCGGCTGGGCCTCACGCTAGGCAGGGGGGCCGACTGTAGGGCGGCTCTAGGGTTTTGCTGGATTTTGGACAGCGCTCTGGCGTCCATGGCACGTCTGCAGTTGGGTTGGTTGAAAACGGTGCTGTTGGGAGCTCCCCTGCCCACCAGCGCCCATGCCGAAGAGCGCCTGACCAATGCCGAAGCATTGGCGATCCTGAGTTCTGATGCTCTGTCCTCGGTGGCTTACGCCACCCAGGAGATCGTGCTGGTGCTCGGGGCTGCGGGGGCAGCCGGCTTGACCGTCACCCTGCCGATCACCGGTCTGATCATTGCGTTGATGGTGATCGTGGCGATCAGTTACCGCCAAACGATCAAGGCCTATCCGCAGGGCGGGGGCTCGTACCGGGTGAGCCATGACAACCTGGGCCCAGTGACCGGCCTTGTGGCCGGAGCTGCCCTTTCGATTGATTATGTGCTGACTGTGGCGGTCAGCACCGCTGCTGGCATCGCGGCCCTGACCTCGTATGAGCCCGCGCTCGAGGTTGTGCGAGTGCCCCTGTGCCTGCTGGCCCTGGTGCTGTTGATGGTGGCCAACCTGCGGGGCGTGCGCTCCAGCGCCCAGCTGCTGAGCCTGCCCACCTATGTGTTCATGGTGGCGGTGTTTGCCCTGGTGATCGGGGGGCTGTGGCGACTGTCC
Source organism: Cyanobacteria bacterium K_DeepCast_35m_m2_023 (assembly GCA_016882345.1). Next base: position 2,179 of record VGQR01000112.1, on the reverse strand, counting down.
CAGGGTGATCTGGCGGTGCTGTCCGCTGCGTAACAGGATCGGATGCTGGCTGGGGTGCACAACACCAGCACAGCGGGGCTTGCGGCGGCGTTGACGCCGGTGTTGTTGATGCGGGCGTTCAGTTCAGGTTGTGCAGCCCTGACCGGGATCGAGGCGATCAGCGATTCGGTGCTGGCCTTTCGGCCGGTCGAATGGCGCAACGCCCGACGCGTGCTCACGGCCATGGTGCTGATGCTGGCGCTGATGTTCGGTGGCATCAGCGTGCTGGCGCACGAGCTGGGGGTGATCTACGAAGAACACGGCCCCACCTTGCTGTACCAGCTCGGTCAGGCCGTGTTTGGCAATGGTCCGCTGCTGCTGGTGCTGCAACTGGCCACGCTGTTGATTTTGTTACTGGCGGCCAATACGGCCTATGCCGACTTTCCGCGGCTGGCCAACTTTCTGGCTCAGGACGGCTATTTGCCGCGCCAGCTCACCTCGCTGGGCGATCGGCTGGTGTTCAGCAACGGCATCCTGGCCCTCAGTGTATTTGCCGCTCTGCTGCTGGTGGTGTTCAACGGCAGTGTCACGCGGTTGATCCCGCTCTATGCCGTCGGTGTGTTCCTCAGCTTCACCCTCTCGCAGGCGGGCATGGTGGTGCATTGGTGGAAGCAGAGGACCGCCGCTGGCTGGCTGCCCAAAGCCCTGGTGAACGGCTGCGGCGCCGTGGTGACCGCGGTCGTCACCGCCGTGCTGTTGTTCAGCAAGTTTTCCCACGGGGCCTGGTTGGTGGTGCTGGCGATACCGATGCTGGTGAGCCTGTTTCTAACGATCAAGTCCCATTACCGCCAGGTGGCCAAGCGCCTGCGGCTGGCCACCGACAAAACACTGAGCCTGCCGCCGGCGCCAACCGAGGGGGGCGCGCCGGTGGTGGTGCTGGTGGGCCAGCTGCATCGCGGCAGTTTTGAGGCCGTGCGCTATGCCCGCACCATCGCCCGCGAGCTGGTGGCAGTGCATGTGGATCTCGGGCTGGGCAAGGCGGACGCCTTCCGGGCCCAGTGGCAGCAGCAGCTGCCCGAGGTGCCGCTGGTGATTCTTGAGTCCCCCTATCGCTCACTGATCGAGCCGGTGTTGGGTTTCGTCCGCCAGTTCGAAGCCCAGCACCGCAAGGATCGCGATCACTTCTGCACGGTGGTGCTGCCGGTGTTTGTCACCCGCCACCGTTGGGAGAACCTGCTCCACAACCAGAGCACCATCGCCCTGCGCAGCGCCTTGCGGGCCCAGGGCACCCGCGTGGTCACCACGGTGGGCTTTTACCTCTGAGCGCTTTCGCGGCTTGGAGCCAGGAAACGCCACAATCAGCCCATGCTTCCGTTCCACTGGCTCACCCAGACCATGGCGCTCGGCCTGGGGATTTCTTTCAGTCCGATCAACATCGCCCTGGTGGCGTTGTTGCTGCTCGGCCGCAACCCCCTGCTGCGCTGCGCCTCTTACCTGGGCGGTTGGATGCTGGCCAACGGCGGTGCCCTGGCGGCGGTGGTGCTGGTGGGCAGTCGCTTGAGCTGGGCCATGCACCTGGGCAGCCGCGGTCAGGTGCTGATGGACCTGATCGGTGCCGGCGCCCTGGTGGCCCTGGGCCTGTTTGAGCTCACCCCGGCGGTGGCGATGGGCGAAGAAAACTGGGCCATGCAACTGATGGGACAGTTGCCCGAGCTCGACTGGTTGCCCTTGATGGGCCTGGGCGCGGGTTGCGCCCTGGTGAGCCCCGAGAACCTTGTGTTCTATGTGAAAGAGGGCGGCATGTTGCTCACCAACCACACCTCGTTGCGCGGTGACCTGGAGGTGGGGGCCGTGTTTGTGGCGGTGACCACCTCACTGCTGCTGCTGCCGCCGTTGGCCTGGTTGATCAGCCGGGGGCGGCTGCGTGAGCCGCTCACCCGCATCAACGACTGGCTGGTGCACCGGGCCGAATGGCTGGTGGGGGTGTTTGCGCTGGTCCTGGGCCTTTATCTGGGCTGGCAGGGCATTGAGGGTCTGCATCAGATGACGCAGGCCGCTCTCTGAGTTCCTGGGCTGTTGAATTCAGCTCGGTTGCTCCAACGCTGGGCTGGTCGTGTCGCCGGGCTCGCTGGGGATCACCAATCGCAGCAGGATCGGTGCCAGAAAGGTGGTGCCGATCACCATCAACAAGATGGCGGCT
>VGQR01000111.1 GCA_016882345.1 Cyanobacteria bacterium K_DeepCast_35m_m2_023 | reverse complement strand
AGCACAAGGCCACCACCGAGGCCAGCCAGGATGTAGGGACGTTTGCTGATCAGCATTTTCAGCAATTGCGCATAGCTGCTCTGCAACCAGGCAAAAAACTGATTGAAACGGTCAAAGATCAGCGCCAGCTTGCTGCCAGCAAAACCGAACAGCAGAACTCCGAAAATGTAAGATCCGATTCCAAAGGAGGCGGCACTGAATTTACCGAAGGCCAGACCCACGATCACGCCACCCACGGTCCAGGCCCAACCCTTCGGCTTGGGAGGCTGCTCGGACCGGAGGATCAGGGCCGACATCATCGGCGAGAACGTCAAGGCGTTGAAGGTTGAAATCGCGATCGAGAAGGCGATCGTGAGCGCAAACTGGCGGTAGATGATGCCGATGCCACCGGGATAGAACGCGACCGGGACAAACACAGCCATCAACACCAGCGAAGTGGCGATCAGGGCACCAATCAATTCACCCATGCAAGACATAGCTGCCTTGCGGGGACTCATCCCGCTCTCCAGGTTCTTGGAGACCGCCTCAATCACCACGATGGCATCATCCACCACCAGGCCGGTGGCCAGCACCAGGCCCAGCAGGGTGAGCTGATTAATGGAAAAACCAAAAGCCTTGATGAAGGCAAAGGTACCGATCAGGGAGATCGGAATCGCCAGACTGGGGACAATGGTCGCTCTCCAGTTCTGCAGAAACAGAAACAGAATCACCAGCACCAGCACAATCGCCAAGCCCAGGGCATCGGTCACCCCGTCAACGGCTGACTCGATGAACTGACCGATGTTGTAGATCTCTTTGACCACGATCCCCGGTGGCACCTGCTGGGCGAATTGATCCATCACCGCCACAACGGCCTGCGACACGTCGAGAGCATTGCTCTCCGGTGTCTGGAAGACGCCAACGGTCAAGGCCGGATAACCATCAACGCTCACCGCCTGCTGGGCGAAAGTGTTAAAGCCGTAGGTGGCCTCACCGACATCGCGCAGTCGCAGCAGATTGCCCTGAGGCGATTTGCCAATGATCAGATCATTGAGCTGCTTGACCGACACCAGATTGCCGTTGTCCTTGATCAGGATGGGGTAAGCAAACTGTTGATTACCCCCTGCCGGAGGGCCACCCACCAGGCCACCGATGGCCACGCTGTTCTGGGATTGAACGGCATCGACAATCTGATCGGCGGTCAACTGGTTGGCCGTGAGCTTCTGGGGATCAACAAACAACCAAAAGGCAGGGTTGCTGCCCCCCAGCATGTTGACCTGAGCCACGCCAGGCACGCGCTCGAGCTGGTAATACAGCTCTTCGAAGATCAGACCGTTGATGTAAGGGGCATCAAACTGACCCTCGGTGGAGGTGACCTGGTAAGCCAGCAGAATGGATGGCGTGCTCTGCTTAACCGAGACGCCAGTAGCCGAAACCTGCTGGGGCAACTGGGGCATGGCCAGGGAAACGCGGTTCTGCACGTTCACCTGGTCAATGTTGATATCCGTGTCTTCGTCGAAGTAAACCTGGATCGTGCTCTGGCCGGTGTTGCTGCTGAAGGACGAGATGTAGGCCGCACCCGGCACACCATTGATCTGCTGTTCCAGCGGATTGGTGACCGCTTGCTCGGTCACGATCGAGTTGGCACCGCCATAGTTGGCGGTCACCTGAATCAACGGCGGAGCAATGTTGGGCAGGTTCTCAATCGGAAGCGTTGGGATGGCGATGATGCCAATCAACACAATCAAGATGCTGCAGACCGTGGTGAGAACCGGCCGCTTGATGAAATTGTCAGAAAGGGACATCAGCCGGTGTTCAGTTTGGGTTGGCGATCTTGATGGGCATACCGGAGCGGAGCAACGCCGTGTTGCTCACCACAATCTGGGCACCACGCTCGAGCCCTGAAAGCAAGGGGTAGCGGTTGTTCTGCAGAGTTCCCAACTGAATAGGAGTCTGGACCACAATCGGTGTACTGGGAGGAAGTTTTTCCAGCTTCAGCTTTGTGGCCTCAGGGATCTGGGTTGAGGCCCTGATCTTTGGCAAGGCCTGCGACAGTTGCACCACCCGATACACGAAGGGCTGCTGGGCCTGCATCATCACCGCCTGCACAGGCACCGACAACTGCCGACTCGTATTGGTGACAATGCGATTGGTCACATATTGTCCAGTCTTGAGCTTGCCGCTGAGGTTGGGAAAGGCGGCTTTCACCAGCACAGTGTTAAGCGAGGAAGCATCATCGCTGACGCCGTAATAGGGCGAGATGAACACCACCTTGCCCGTCCCGGTGACTGGAGGAGTTCCCTGGCTCCTGAGCAGCACCTGCTGACCCAACTTGACACTGCCGGACTGAGTGGCCGGCACATCCATCAGGGTCCAGAGGTTGGTGTTGTCGACAATGCCTGTGATCGCCTGCCCCTGGCGCACGTAGTCACCGAGTTTGACGGTATCGAGATCGCCGATCTCACCGCTGATCGGCGCGGTCACATATTTGTAGCCGAGGGTGGCAGCACTGGACTTGGCCTGATCAACACTGGTAATGGCCTTGGTGACGTAGTAGTCGCGATCCCTGGCTGACGCCGCCCCCTGCTGATTCAGAAAGATGTAGCGCTCGGCATTGATCCGATCGTTGCGCGCCTGAGCTTTGCTGGCACTGAGATCAGCGGTCTGCTGGACGTTGTCCAGCACCAGGATCGGTTGGCCGGCCCGCACGCGCTGGCCCTGGACAGCCAGGATCTTGACCACCCGGCCATCCACTTCGGGTCGCAGGGCGACGTTGGATGTGGATTCCAGCCGGCTCACCACGTCGATGCCGGGCAGGAATTCAGCATCTCCCACGCGCTCGACCTGCACAACCAACGGAGGCCGAGCCTCTGGTTTGGGAGCACAGGCCGCCAAGGCCACTAGTGGCAGCAGTGAAATCCAGGCAATGGGCGAACGACGCACTGTTGCAGCACATTTGCGCGCAAGTTACCCGAAAATCAGAGCAGACGACCCAAGTGCCCTCAAAAGGGTGACACCTTATTCACTCGGGATTGATCGGGGCCGGGTTCGGGGCACGTCTCACCGGTGGCGTTCTTTGCTGACGGTGCGGGCAGCTGCTCTTGACGAGCGTCAGCGCAGCTTGACGGGCGTGCCATGGCGCAGCTGCAGCAGAGCGCTGGTGATGACGCGTTCACCCGCAGTCAAGCCCGACACCACCGGATAGCGGTTGTTCTGCAAGGGCCCCAGACGCACCGGCACCTGCAGGGCAAACAAGGTGGAGGCGGGCCACCCGTTCACAGCCTCCCGCTGAACACGGCCAGGACGGGCGAGCAACTGAGCACGGCTGCCGACGACGTACACGAAGCTCTGGCCGGCCAGACGGGTCACCGCAGCAAACGGAACCGCCAACTGCCGTTGCCTGGCCAAGATGACGTCGGCACGAAGCCGCAGTCCATTGCGCCAGCCCCCTGGGTTGGGCGGCAACTGGGCCTGAGCCAGCAACAGTTGCGTCCCGGCCACAATCGAAGGGTCAACAGCGCTGATCCGGGTGCGAAAAGGCCTGGAGCCTGGCGCCGAACTCTGGAGCTCCACCGGCAGTCCCACCCTGATCTGGGCAGCACGATTGGCAGGCAATTCGATTTCAGCTCGCAGGCCTTCATTGCTCACCAACTGGGTGAAGGGCACCCCCGGCTGAACCACATCACCGGGTCGGATGTTGACGTCCCCGATCACGCCTGCCTGTGGAGCGCGGACGTTACGAAAGGCCAAATCGGCCTCCCGGGCTGCCAAGGCCTGGCGTGAGGCCATCGCAGTCTGACGAAACTGATCCCGTTGGATAACGCTGGCAGCCCCTTGCCTGACGAGGCTTTCGTAACGCTGGTGGTTGAGTCGGTCAGCCAGGGCCTGGGATCGCAGCGTGGCCAGCTCGGCCTGCAGCTGTGCCTGATCGAGAACCAACACCACCTGACCGCGGGCGACCCGCTGCCCTTGACGCACCGGCAGGCTGACCACTCGACCTGCCACCTGGGGCGCCAACTGGACCACCCGTTCGGCTTCGATCGTGGCGATGCCGTCGAGTTTGGTTTCAAACTCAGCGTCCTGGGCGGGCACGGCCACAACCGTGAGCGGCTTGTGCGACTCATCGCTGGATCGGGCACCGCAACCACCCAGCAACACAAGGGCCAGACTGGGCACCAGTAACAGCAGCCGAGGCGCATTCAGCAGAGGTCGCAATGCCGTCATCGCCGTGCCCAGCCACCGAGTTCCATCGGCATCAACCTAGAAACACGTCGCCATGGATGATGCGGCAGGTGGGTTGAAGCTGTGGGCGATCTGTTTCAACACCACGGTGAAACCCTGCGAGCGGGCCTGGCGCCTCTGGCGGATCGCATGCGCCCCCGCCAACTTGACGACTTTGTCGGCCAGGAGGCGATCCTGGGGCCGGGGCGTCTGCTGCGCCGCGCGATTGCCGCCGACCGGGTCGGCAACCTGATCCTGCACGGGCCACCCGGTGTGGGCAAAACGACCCTGGCGCGCATCATCGCGGGCAGCACCAGGGCTCACTTCAGCAGCCTCAACGCTGTCTTGGCTGGGGTCAAGGACCTGCGCAGCGAAGTGGATGCCGCCCGCGAGCGATTGCAGCGCCACGGCCTGCGCAGCACCCTGTTCATCGATGAGGTGCATCGCTTCAACAGCGCCCAGCAGGATGCCCTGTTGCCCTGGGTCGAGAACGGCACCGTCAACCTGATTGGTGCCACCACCGAGAACCCCTTCTTCGAGGTGAACAAGGCGCTGGTGAGCCGTTCGCGCCTGTTTCGCCTGCAACCGCTCGAACCCCAGCATCTGCATCAACTGCTCAAACGGGCTCTGAGCGACAACGAGCGGGGCTATGGCGACCGCAACGTCGCCCTCAGCCCCGAGGCCGCCGACCATCTGGTCGACGTCGCTGGTGGAGATGCCCGCAGCCTGCTCAACGCCCTTGAGTTGGCCGTCGAGACGACCCCCGCAAACGACGACGGCGTGATCGCCATCGACCTGGCCATCGCCGAAGAGTCGATTCAGCAACGGGCCGTTCTGTATGACAAGCAGGGCGACGCCCATTTCGACACCATCAGCGCCTTCATCAAGTCGCTGCGGGGCAGCGATAGCGATGCGGCCCTGTTCTGGCTGGCGCGCATGGTGGAGGCCGGTGAAAACCCCCGCTTCATCTTTCGGCGCATGCTGATCGCCGCCGGTGAGGACATCGGCCTGGCCGACCCCCAGGCGATCGTGGTGGTCGAGGCCTGCGCCGCAGCCTTCGAGCGGGTGGGATTGCCCGAGGGGCTCTACCCCCTGGCCCAGGCGGCGCTGGTTCTCGCCAACAGCGAAAAGAGCAACAGCGTGCTGGGGTTCTTTGATGCGCTCAAGGCAGTGCGCGCCAGCAGCCACCAGCAGGTGCCGGCCCACCTGCGCGATGCCAACCGCGATGGTCAGGCCTTTGGCGATGGGGTGGGGTATCGCTACCCCCACGCCTATGCCGAGCATTGGGTCGCCCAGCAGTATCTGCCCAGCAGCCTGCAGGGCCAGCTGTTCTGGCAGCCGGGCCAGCAGGGTTGGGAAGGTCAGCTGCGACTGCGCCTGCAACAGCGCCGTGCGGCTCAGCTGGCTGCCGCGGCCGAAACCGGCAGCGATCAGCCCGAGATGCTCAGCTTCAGCCCCGCCGAACCCGAGCTCGAGCGCTGGCTCGTGCGCCAGGCAGCCGGCGAGGGCGAACGCCTCGATCTGTTGCGCCAACAGTTCTGGCAGGGCGCCAGCTGGCGTCGTCATGAGCGGGTGCTGATCGTCGGAGCCCGCTCGTTGCTCTGGGCCCTGGACCCGCTGCAGAACACCCCAGAAGGGCAGGTGGTCATCAGCACAACAACCACGGACGACCAGCAGCGCTTGCTGGCCCAGCTGCAGGTGCTCGATGCCCTGCGCCAACCCGAGGTGGTGGTGGGGCTGCAGCAGCTCAAGGGCCCGTTTGAACGGATCGCCGCACGCCAACTGCCGATCACCAGCGCCTCCACTGCTACTGCATGGCTCGTACCACTCACCGGCCTCAGCGCACCCCAGGCCGAGCTGCGCCTGTTGCAGAGCGAGGCCATGCTGGGTCCGGTCGGTGGCCTACTGCAGGGCTGGGATCAGGGCAGCAGCGCCGAGGACCCTGCAGCAGCCATCCCGCTGGCCAAGCTCGAGCAGCTGGCCAGGGCCGAAACCGCCTGGATGCGGTCCTCAGCCCACGATCTGCAACCGACCCTGCACACCCTGGGCTGGCAGACCCAGCGCCGCAGCTGGGAAGAAGCGCTGCAGCTTGACCTGCATACCGGCGTGCTGAAGCGGTGGTTTGCTGCCGGTCAGCCCTACGCCCTGCTGCTGGAGCAACAAGGCCTGTCAGCCCCAGAGCGTCGCTGGCTTGAACGGCAATTCGGGCAGCGGTTGGCACAGTCGCTGCCCCAGCGGGTGCGCCACCACCTGCTGATCGCTCAGCTGGACGGCAGGGCTGTGGCTCCGGCCTGAACACAGGCGATCAAAAAGGCGAGGTGTGCCAGGGCCGAACGGCCGCAACCCTCGGGGCAGCCGCAGGCCGCGGAGGCCTGCCCCCCCCCCGATGCCAGTGCGAAGGGAACCGGCAGGCGTTCAATCACACCCAACAGCGAAATCGAACCATCGCGGCTGTCAGCGACGATCGCCGCCCGCAGGGCCGCCAAGCGCACCGCAGCGGTGAGGTCTGCCGACCACCAAGGCAGCTGCTGCTGCAACAATTCGGTCCCGG
>VGQR01000110.1 GCA_016882345.1 Cyanobacteria bacterium K_DeepCast_35m_m2_023 | reverse complement strand
CCGGGCGCAGGTGGCCCGTGCCTCGAGCGGTGAACTCGACAACACCGCTTTGATCGAGCAGATCCTCACCTTGCGTCTGCAGCAGGCCCAGCGCCTGGGCTATGCCAACTGGGCCGAGGTGAGCCTCGCTTCAAAAATGGCAGGCTCGGTTGCCGATGTCGAGCGGCTGCTCGACGAGCTGCGGGTGGCGGCCTACCCGGTGGCCCAGGCCGAGCTCGAAGCCCTGCGGGCCTGCGCCGCGGCCCACGCCGCCCCTGAGGCCAGCGACTTTAAGCCCTGGGATGTCAGCTATTGGGCCGAGAGGTTGCGCCAGCAGAGCTTCGAGCTCGACAGTGAAGCGCTGCGCCCCTGGTTCCCCCTCGAGCAGGTGCTGCAGGGCCTGTTCGGCCTCTGTCAGCGCTTGTTCGACATTCGCATCGTCGCCACCGAGAGCGGCGTTGCACCCACCTGGCATGCCGATGTGCGCTATTTCCGTGTGCTCGATGGGGCCAGCGGGGAGAGCCTTGCCGCCTTCTATCTCGATCCGTTCAGTCGGCCGGGCAGCAAGCGCGGTGGTGCCTGGATGGACGAGTGCCTGGGCCGCAACGTGTCCCGCGCCGGTGAGCCGGTGCTGCCGGTGGCTTATCTGATCTGCAACCAGAGTCCGCCGGTTGGCGACACCCCCAGCCTGATGACCTTTGACGAGGTGGAGACCCTCTTCCATGAGTTCGGCCATGGCCTGCAACACATGCTCACCACGGTCGAGCGCCCCCAGGCGGCCGGGATCAACAATGTCGAGTGGGATGCCGTCGAGCTGCCCAGCCAGTTCATGGAGAACTGGTGCTATGACCGCACCACCCTGATGGGCATGGCCCGCCACTGGCAAACCGGAGAACCCCTGCCCGAGGCCGACTACCAGAAATTGCTGGCGGCGCGCACCTTTATGGGCGGCATCGCCACCATGCGCCAGGTGCACTTCGCCCTCACCGATCTGCGCCTGCACAGTGTCTGGAGCCCTGACTGCGGTCAACGTCCCGATCAGCTGCGGCGTGCCCTGGCTCGCACCACCACCGTGCTCGAGCCCATCGCCGAGGACGCCTTTCTCTGCGCCTTCAGCCACATTTTTGCGGGGGGCTATTCCGCCGGCTACTACTCCTACAAGTGGGCCGAGGTGTTGAGTGCTGATGCGTTCAGCGCCTTTGAAGAGGTGGGTCTCGATGTCGAAGACGAGGTGGTGGCCACCGGTCGCCGCTTTCGGGACACGGTGCTGTCGCTCGGTGGCAGCCGCTCGCCGGCCGAGATTTTCGAGGCCTTTCGCGGGCGCCCCCCCAGTTCGGAGGCCTTGATTCGTCATTCGGGACTGCTCGCTGCTGCGGCCTGAGCCGATGGATCCCCGCCTGCTGGCCGAGTTGGCCGCCTGCTTTGCCCTCGACAGCCCGGTGAGCCGGGTTGAGCCCCTGGGCAACGGCAATGTCAACGCCACCTTCCGCGTGCAGACCGAAGCAGGACGCCGCTATGTGCTGCAGCGGCTCAACCGGGCCGTGTTCACCCGTCCCGATCTGGTGATGGCCAACCTGCAGGCCCTGACGCGCCATGCGGCCCCAAAGCTGGATGGGGTCTGGCCTTTCCCCCGGCCCGTTCCCCTGGAAGGCGACAGTACCAGCTGTTTGTTGCACCATCAGGGCGAACCGTGGCGCCTGTTGACCCACATTGATGATGCCGACAGCATCGATGTGATCGAGCACCCCGACCAGGCCCGTGAGATCGGTCTGGCCCTGGGTCGCTTTCATGCCCTCATTCACGATTTGCCCGCCGAGCAATTGGCTGACACGCTCGAGGGGTTTCATGTGACACCGGGCTACTACGCCCGCTACCTGGACCAACGGCAGGCGCCCGCCTCAGCCCCGTTGCTGCGCGAGCCGCAGGCGCTCTGGTGTGACGCTTTTATCGCCGAGCGTGCCGCTTTGGTGCCGGTGCTGGAGCAGGCCCGGTCCCAGGGCAGGCTGCAACTGCGACCGATCCATGGCGATCCCAAGGTCAACAACGTGATGCTCTGCAGCAGCACCGGCTGTGCTGTGGCGATGGTTGATCTCGACACGGTCAAACCGGGTCTGGTGCACTACGACATCGGCGATGCCCTGCGCTCGGCCTGCAATCCAGCCGGGGAGGAGAGCCGTGATCTCAATGCCGTTCATTTTGATTTGACCTTGGCCGCCGCCATGCTCGAGGGCTATTTGCATGAGGCGGGCACCTTGCTCAGCGAGCACGATTTCGCCCATCTCTATGACGCCATCCGTCTGATTCCCTTTGAGCTGGGTCTGCGCTTTTTCAGCGACCACCTGGCGGCTGACGTCTACTTCAAGACCGACTATTCGGGCCATAACCTCGCCCGTGCCCTGGTGCAGTTCCGTTTGACCGAGAGCATTGAGGCCCAGGAACAGGCCATCCGCGATTTGATCACGTGCTATGGCAGCCGCTGCACCCGCACCGATGGCCATGGAGTCTGATCACGCCCTGGCAGTGCTCCCGCTGACCGCCTGGCCAGAACCAGATCTGCCCGCCGGTGTTGCGGTCTCAGCCGGAGCAGCGATCATCCACGGGCATCTGCAGGTTCAGGTCGAGCTGGCTGCACCGTCTGCTGCCATGCCGCTGCTATGGCCCGCGGGCCGCAACGGCCTGCGGCTGCCTAGCCGCTGCGATGGCTTGTGGCAACACACCTGTTTTGAGGCTTTCTTTGGCGTGCAGGGCGATGACGCCTATTGGGAGCTCAACCTGGCACCAACGGGGGATTGGAACGTCTACCGCCTGTCGGGGTATCGGCACGGTTTACAACCCGAAGCGTCGCTGATCGCGTTGCCATTTGACTGGCGGTTGAGCGAAGACCAGGGGAGCGCGCGTCTGCTGGTGAGCCTGCGCTGCCCGCTGCCGCCTGCCCTGCCCCAGGGGGCGCCACTGCAGGTGGGGCTGACCGCTGTTCTGGCCCACGCCAACGGCAGTCTGAGTTACTGGGCTCTGCACCATCCGGGCGATCAGCCCGATTTTCACGACCGCCGCGGCTGGACACGGCGACTTTGAGCGCATGAGCGCGCCAGTGCATTCGCGGGCTGGTCGCTTAAAGCGGCAGGCTTCGATGGCTGAACTGGCGCTGGCCGCTGGCGTAGTCGGCGGCGATGTGGCCCTCGCCGCGCAGGCGGTAGCGGTAGGTGACCAGGCCTTCGAGGCCCACGGGCCCGCGCGGTGGCAAGGTCTGGGTGCTGATGCCCACCTCGGCGCCAAAGCCGTAGCGGAAACCGTCGGCAAAGCGGGTTGAACAGTTGAGGTAGACCCCGGCGCTGTCGACCGCTGCCAAAAAGCGATCGGCAGCCGCGGGGTTGCGGGTGCAGATCGCGTCGGTGTGGCGTGAGCCGTAGCGGCGGATGTGCTCGAGCGCCTCGTCAAGGTCGTCGACCACCTTGACGGCCAGGATCAGATCGCTGTATTCGGTGCTCCAGTCCTCGTCGCTGGCGGCCTGGCTCACCCCCAGGGCCATCGCTTCGGCATCGCCACGCAGTTCAACCCCGGCGGCGGCGAAGGCAGCGATTGCCGGCGGCAGAAAGTCGGCCGCCAGGGCCCGGTCGACCAACAGGGTCTCGATGGCGTTGCACGCGGCCGGGTATTGGGTTTTGGAATCGAGGGCCACCCGCAGGGCCAAGGCGGGGTCGGCATCGGCATGCACATACAGATGGCAGACGCCATCGGCATGGCCCAGCACCGGGATGCGGGTGTTGTCCTGGATGAAGCGCACCAGGGCATTCGAGCCGCGGGGAATGATCAGGTCGACCAGTCCGTCCAGCTTGAGCAGGCCCAGGCTCTCTTCGCGGCTGGTCAACAGCTCCAGCGCCGTTGGCTCGACCGCACTGCCGGCCAGTCCCTGCTGCAGGGCGGTCATGATCGCCGCGCAGCTGCGTGAGGCCTCGCGTCCACCCTTGAGCAGGGCGCCATTGCCCGAGCGGATCGCCAGCGAGGCGATCTGCATGACCGCGTCGGGCCGAGCCTCGAAGATCACCCCCAGCACCCCCAGGGGCACGCTGATCCGTTCGAGCACCAGGCCAGCATCCAGCTCCGTATGCAGCTGCCGCACCCCGATCGGGTCGGCCAGGGAGGCGACCTGGCGAACCCCGGCGATTGCGGCATCAAGTTTGTTGGCATCGAGCTTGAGCCGGGCCACCAGGGCAGGGGTGAGCCCGGCGGCCGCGGCCGCCTCGAGATCGGCCTGATTGGCGGCGACGATCGCGGCGTGGGCGTCTGCGAGCGCATCGGCCATGGCCAGCACCGCGGCACAGCGCTGGGTGTCGTCGAGCTGGCCCAGCGCCATGGCGCTGCGGCGCACCGCCGCCGCCCGCTGCAGCAGGTCGGGGCTGGGGTCGGGAACGGACACGGACGTGATGGTCATCGCGCCATCATCCCAAGCGTTCGGCAGCCAGCAGGGCGGCCCCCAAGCGACCGGCCCCGTTGCCCAGGGCGGCGCGGCGAATGTCGAGACCCTCGCGGCTGGCGGCCTGCACGCGGCGGTTCACCTGCTCCCACACCGCCCCCAGGAAGTGGTGGCTGGCCCCGCTGAGGCCCCCGCCCAGCAGCACGCGCTCGGGGGTGAGCACGTAAATCAGCGAGCTGAGGCCGATGCCCAGCAGTTCGCCATAGCGCTGCCAGACCGCCAGGGCCGCCGGGTCTCCCGCGTCGGCCCGGCGGCACAGCTCATCGGGAGGCAGCTCGCTGAGCCGCGCCAATCCCCGCAGGCTGCAGAACGCCTCGAGCGATCCGCTGTTGCCGCTGTTGCAGGCCGGGCCGGCGGGGTCGATGCCGATCAGCCCCGGTTCAGCCGCCGCGCCGCGGTGCCCGCTGAACAGCTGACCGCCCAGCAGCACTCCGCCGCCGACGCCGGTGCCCAGGGTGAGCAGCAGCACATCACTGCAGCCCTGGGCGGCGCCGCTGTGTTGTTCTCCCAGGACGGCGCAGTTGCCGTCGTTGGCACAGGTCACCGAGCGCCCCAGCATCGGTTCGAGCCAGTCGGCCAGGGGCACGTCGATCCAGCCCGGCAGGTTGATCGCGATGCGCGCGACCCGTCCGCTGGCATCGGCGGGACCGGGATGGCCGATGCCGACGCGATCGGCACGGCGATCCGGGTCCAGCTGGGTCACCGCTTCTGCGATGGCGACAGCGGTGGCGCCCGGCATGGCCGGTTGTGGGGTGGACAGCGTGTGGGCCGCCAGCAGGGTGCCGACGCTGTTGAAGCGCCCCAGCTTGATCGCGGTGCCACCCAGGTCGATGCCGATCAGCTCACGCGTGCCCATTCAGAACCGGAAGAACAGCTGCAGTTGGGTTTGCCAGGCCCCTCGGCTGTCCACGGCGCCCTGCACGTTGAGCAGGTCGGTCGCCCGCACGTTGAGGTTGATCTGGGGCGGCACATCGATGCGGTTGGGGGCGGCAAGCACCGACACATTGAATCGTTCGGTCACGTCGAGGCCAACCTCGGTGCCCAGCACCAACTGGGGCGCCAGTCGCCGCGACTGCAGCACCGCCTCGTTGGCGACGTTGGGATTGACGTAGGTGGGGTAGAGGGCAAAGCTGACGCGCTGTCCCAGTGCATCGCTGAGTCCCCCCAGCACCGGCGAGAGCAGGGTCTGGCCCAGCACTGTGGCCAGGGCGGCGCCGGCGCCACTGGCCCCAAGCCCCGCCAGCGAGTTGCCGCCGATCAGGGCGATCAACCGCGATTCGGGCATCGGTGGGCTGCTGCGCAGACGGATGTTCTGGGCCAGACGATCGGCCGGGGCACTGACGCTCACGGTGATGCGCACCAGGTTGAGCTGGTTGAGCGAGCTGATCCCGCCCTCAGCTTCGATGTCGGCCAGCGTGCGGTTGCTGCCGGCGCCCACCCCAGCCAGGGTCAGGCTGTCGGAGACACGGGTGCGCATGGCGATATCGAGATAAGGAATCAGCCCCAGGGCTGGCGTGAAGATGGCCACGTTCTGGGCTTCGGGATCAAGGCTGAAGCTGGTGGTGAACAGGTTCAGACGCCCCTGCAGCAGGCGAACCACACCGCGGGCGCGCAGGCTCGGACCGAGCTGACCGCTGAGCCGCAAGAGACCGGCGGTTTTGAACGAGGCCACGTTGGGGATGGCGATCCGCAGGTTGGGGCCCAGCCGCAGGCGCAGGTCGTTGAAGCCCAGGGCGGCAAAGCGGGGCACCGAATCCAGCACCCGCTGGCTGCTGTTGGTTTCGACCTCGGAGCCGACCAGCAGCAGCGGGCTCTGGAAATCCCAGTTCTCCTCCAGCAACTGGCTCACGCTCTTGCGGGGCGGGCTCGGAGGTTGGCCGGGTTTGGTGGCGACCAGCCGGCCGGGTTGGGCATTGATGCTGCCCTGGTCGATGGCCAGCTCCCCGCCCATCTGCATCGACCGCAGACTGCCGCGGATGTCGAGCTGCCCGTTGGCCAACGCGTTGATGCGCTGCAGATTGAACGGCACCTGGCTGATCGTGATGCCCAGCGGTGGCTCGCTGGTGCTGGCTTCGATCAGACCCAGATGGCCCTGGGCCGTGACCGTGCCGCGCTCGCCCAACCGGGCGGTGAGCTCTTGCACCAGCAACTGTTCAAAGTCGAAGACGATGGTGGCCTGCAGGTCCCTGACCGTTTGCTCAAGCAGCTGAATCTGGCCATCACGGACCCGCAGGAACCCGTTGGCGATCGGCTCATTGAGGCTTCCCCGCAACAGCAACTGCAGATCGACGCCGCCCT
>VGQR01000109.1 GCA_016882345.1 Cyanobacteria bacterium K_DeepCast_35m_m2_023 | reverse complement strand
TCTGCAATTATCCTGCCAATCAAATGAAATAGGGTGCATCTGTGCATCATTCACCGCTTTTCGAGCGGCATTTTTAATGTCCTCTGATTGCCGGCAAATTCCGATTATTCGAGGTGCCCTTAATCTTCATGACGTTGCATTTTTTTTGCAAGATTCGTTAACAGGCCCGGATGTGCTTCCGCCAGGGCGATGCCATCGCCGGCGCTCCAGGCGATTTCCCAGAAAGCCACTTAGCAGCACGGTGGCCAAGACGATCAATGCTCCAATTCCATCGGAGCGCTTGGCAGCGATCACCTGCACTACAATGTGGTGCATGAACAGTCGTTCGCTAACCATCCGCCTCGACGAGGGGCTCGAGCAGGAGCTGGAAGCCGCCTGCGAGCAGACCGGGCGATCCCGCGGCGAGATTGTGCGTGACGCGCTGCGTCGTCAGCTGCAGTTGATGCGTTTTGAGCATCTCCGCCAACAAGCGCTCCCCTTCGGCGAGGCGGCCGGTTGGTTGACCGATGACGACGTGTTCGCGGCCATCTCCTGAGCGGTGTGCGTGTTTTCTTCGACACCAACGTGTTGGTGAGTGCCTTTTTGGCCCGCGGCCTCTGCGCTGACCTCCTCCGACTGGTGCTCAGCGAGCACACCCTGGCGACCAGCGAAGTGGTGTTGGCTGAGTTGCGCGATGTGCTCAGCCGCAAAGGTCGTCTGCCCTTGCCGCAGATCGAGGCCATCGAGACGTTGTTGCGCGACAGGCCCGTGGCTCCCTGGCCCCAGCACACGCTTGAGTTGGGGTTGGTGGATGGGGATGATGAGTGGGTGCTGGCCAGTGCGGTCCTGGCCGAAGCTGATTTGTTTGTGACAGGCGATCAAGGCGTCCTGGCCTGCTGCAACCCGCCCTTGCCAGTGCTGAACCCGCGGCAGTGCTGGGAGCGGCTCAGACCTTCGCGATGATCGCTGGCAATGGCCAGCACACGCACCCTCAACGCCGCCAATCTCGAACAGCTCGGCGCCGCGGCGTTGGCGGAGCTGCTGATTGAGGTCAGCAGCGGCAATGCCGTGATCCAGCGGCGGTTGCGGTTGGCCCTGGCGGCTGCCGATGGCGCCGCCGTGGCCGCTCAGGAGGTGCGCAAGCGCCTGGCGGCCATCGCCCGCTCCACCACCTTTGTGGATGCGCGCAAGCGCAAGGCGCTGCTGGCCGATCTGCAGGCCCAGCGCCAGGCGATCAGCGGCCCGATTGCGGCCGCCGATCCGGCCCAGGCCTGGCAACTGCTGCTGCGCTACCTGGAGCTGGCCGATGGCGTGCTGGAGCGCAGCTCCGATGGCACCGGCGCCCTGGCCGGGGCGTTTGCCGACGCTCTGGACAACCTGGCGCCGCTGGCTGCAGCGGCAGGGCTCAAGCCCGAGGCCCTGGTGGAGCCGGTGATCGAGCTGATCGCCGCCAACGGCTACGGCCAGTTCGACGACCTGATCCCGGCGGTGGCGCCAGCCCTGGGTGAGCCGGGGCTCGTTGCGTTGCAGCGCTTCTATGAGGACAACGGCGGACCCGACGCCACCCTGGTGCTGCTGCAGATCGCCGAGCTGCGCGGTGACGTCGACGCCTACCTGGCCCGCTTCACCCCCAGGCAGCTGGCCCAGCCCTTGGTTGCGGCCGAGGTGGTGCCGCTGCTGCTTGAGGCCGGCCTGGCCGAGCAGGCCCTGGCCCTGCTCGATGGCGCAGCCGCCAATGTGGGCGATTGGCAGGCGCTCGACTGGGGCGAGGCCCGCATCGCCGTGCTCGAGGCGTTAGGGCGCCGAGACGACGCCCAGCAGCAGCGCTGGGACCTGTTTGGCCGCTGCCTGTCGATCCCCCATCTGCGGGCCTACCTGCAGCGGCTCGACGACTTCAGCGACGCCGAAGCCGAGGAGCAGGCCCTGCAGATTGCAGCCAAGCACACGAAGCGGCTGTCTGCGCTGGCGTTTCTGGTGCGGTGGCCGGCGCTGCCGCGGGCGGCGCGGCTGGTGCTCGAGCAGCGCGAGTGTTGGCACGGCGACGCGTTTGAGGTGTTGGCCCCGGCAGCCGAGCGCCTGGGGGCCGGCCACCCCCTGGCGGCCACGGTGCTGCTGCGGGCGATGGTGGGGTTCGCCCTGCTCAACGGCCGCTCGAGCCGCTACCGCCACGCCGCCGCCCATCTGCAGAGCTGTGAGCGGTTGGCGGCCGAGATCGATGACTGGCAAGGCATCGAGAGCCACCCCAGCTACCTGGGCCGGTTGCGGGACACCCATGGCCGCAGCTGGAGCTTCTGGCAGCTCGTCGAACGTTGAGCTAGACCAGGCAGCACTGTGATCACGTCGACCGATGCGACTTGCACTTGCGCTCCCTTTGGCCGCTGCCGCTGCACTGCTGGCCAGCCTGGGCTCTGGTGCGCAGGCCCAGAGCATGATGGATCAGATCATCTTCAGCAAATGTTCAGCGGCCATGAACGCTGATTATCAGAAAGCCGGCAAAACCCCATCCGATGGCATGGTGCAGAAAACCTGCAATTGCGTGGTGACAACGATGGATCAGACCCACAACATTGACCTAGCCAAACAGACCTGTACCAAGCAGGCCATGCAAGGAAGCTGATGCGCTCGAGATAGAGCTCGTTGTACTTCAGCAGCGGCCCGAGCTCGGCGATGCAGTGCCTCCCGAGCAGCTCGCGCAAGAAATACAGCAGCGACACCTGAAAACAGACCATGGCTGCCATGAAGGTGGCAGCCACAAAAAAGCTGACGTGACTCCCGCTAAGGGCGCCATAAAACAGTACGCCTACATCCAAGGAGATCAACAGCCCGCTTAGTGCCGCGAAGGCCATGGCGTTGCGGGTCAGGGTGATGCGCTTGTGCAACAGCTTGCGCACGCTGCAAAACTTGTCGATTACCAGGTTGTGCTGCGACTGCTCCTGGAAAGCGTCGCTGTTCTGCTCCAGCAGCAGGGCCAATTCCTGCTCCATCAGCTTGAGTCGCTCGCCGATGTAATGCAGCCGGTTGCTGAGCACCAGCAACAGTGAGGTGATCGCCGCCAGCATGAACACCGGCGCGGCCGACACCTGCAGGGTCTGGGAGACCTTGGCGATGTCGGCGCTCACCGCACCCATGGCGCTGCTCAGGTGTTGGGACAGCCGTTCATCAACGGCTTGCCGGCAAAGCGGTCAGCAATCCACTGCACGTAGTAGGGCTCTGCTGCGGCCGGGGTGCTGAAGTGGGTGTTGTTGCCGGGCAGCTCGTTGCGGCTGATCACTGCACCCTGCTTGCAAGCCGCCTCGAAGTAGAGCTTGTGCATCACCGGCGGCACCACGGTGTCGTTGTTGCCCCAGTAGATGACCACCGGGGCCATCGGCTTGAGTGCGGGTGAGAGTTTCTTGACCGCATTGATCCAGGCCAGCGCATTGCTGGGGGTGGCCTTCAGCATCGTTTGGTAGGTGCTGCCATAGCTGTAGCTGAACGAGGCGCTCAGCTCATGCATGCACTTGCGCCCCATGATGCCGTTGATGTTGGCGACAGCATCAGGGGTAAAAAGGTCGCTGAGGTTCAGGCCGGGCTTGGCTGCGGCTAGCCCCCAGTACAGCTGGGTCAGGTGGGTGAAGTTGAACACGTTGCCGCCCATCTGGGTCTTCAGCGCCTGCAGCGCCTGAACGGCTTTTTGCTCGGTGTCGATCCCCGGGGGCAGTTCAATGCCGGCATCTTCGGGGGCCATGGCCACAAAACCCAGGATGTTGAGCGGAGCTGCGCCGTCGGCTGCCTTGACGTAGTCGCCCAGGCCGGCAGCGCCGATGGTGGCCCCGCCCCCCTGGCTCCAGCCGTAGACGACGGCGCGCTCACCGGCGGCGGCCGGTTTTAAGACGCGGGCCGCCCGCAGCGAATTGATCACATCGCGCCCGTTGGTGGTCGGTTAGGCGTATTGGTGATCGCCAGGGCCCCCCAGGCCCTGGTAGTCGGTGGCGACGATCACGTAGCCCCGCTTCAGGAAGGTTTCCATCGCCGGCAGGCCAAAGTCGCTGTAGCTGGTGCCGCTGCTCAGCAGGTACTGGTTCAGGGGCTGGGCCGGCAGGGGCAGTTGCGACGGGCCGCAGCGCCGCGCGGTGCCGGTGGTGCCATGGGCCCAGGCCACCAGTGGCCGTCCGCCCGCGGGGGCCGGACCATCGGGCACGGCGATCAGGCCGGTCACAACGGTGCGCCGACCCACGGTGTCCGACGACACGTAGGCGATCCGCCAGGCCTTGCTGCCGGCAATGGTGCTGTCAGCCGGTTCTGAGGCCAGCACCGTGCCCAGCGGTTTGCCGTTGGGATTGAGCTTGTCGGTGTTGGCGTAGAAGGGAAGGGCGCCAGATAGATCGGCTGTTGCGCCAGTGCCGGTTGCAGCAGGGCAGGCCCATTCAGGGCCGCGACGGTGGCGGCGGTAGCAATGGCCGTTCGAATCGATTGGCGCAACATGCAAATGCCTGTGCTAGGTACCCCAGGCTCGATTGTTGGCTGGGGTCTTGCCACAGGCCATCACGCTTTGTAGGCCGGCCCTGGGCCTGCTGCTGGGCGCGATGGTGCTGGTTCCCGCCGTGCTGGGATTGGGGAGCCTGGCGGCCGAACAGTGGCCCATCAAGGTCGCGCCTGCAGGCAACGGTGATCGCATTGGCAAGGACAGTGCCAGAAGCAATGGCAACGCTCCAGAGGTCATGCCGGCCAATCCAGTCCCGGTGGAGATGTTTACCGGCACGGGCGAATTGGGGCGGCTGCTGGGCATTAAGCCCGAGAGCGGTTTCAGGCTGGGTGGGGCACTTGTCGGGGAGGCGAATACGTTTCTGAGCGGCAGCTTTGCACCCCAGAACACCTTTGGTAATGGCCTGCAGCAGCTGCAGCTGGAGGCCAATCTTGAAACGCTGTTGGGTTGGAAAGACACCAAGGTGTCGGTGTCAGGGCTCAATCCCAATGGCAGCCCGGTCAATCTCTATGCGGGCAGCATTCAAGGCTTTACTGATCTACCTGGCACGCCTCCATTTGATCGGACCGAGCTCTACACTTACTGGATCGCCAAGGGCTTGTTTGATCGACGTTTGTTCCTGCGGTTTGGCAAGCAGACGGCCAACGTCCTGTTCAACAATGTGGTGCTGGGAAATCAGGACCTGCCATCGCGCACCGAGCTGGCAACGTCGGGGCTGATTGTTCCCTCGCTCTACAACAACCCGACCCTGATCGGCCGGATGCCTGTGGGGTATAACGCCGCCCTGGGACTCACGGTGCAGTGGTTTCCCAAGGGGACGGGAAACACGTATCTCAATTACGGCATTTTTGATGGCAATGGCGCCAAGTGGGGCTATCAGACCGGCTTGCAGGCACCCTGGATCAACAATTACCTGTTTCAGATCGCCGAATTCGGTGTGCGCTGGAACATCGGCAATGGCAAGTTGCCGGCCAAATTTGCGATCGGTGCTTGGTATCAAAGCGGTCTGCTGGATACACCCCAGTCGGTCTTGAACACAGTCACCACCGGCAGTGATTTAGGAGCCAAGGCCAATGGTGCGATGGGCATGTATCTCTACGGCACCCATCGGCTCTGGTACCGCAAGCCCTGGGTCAATCCCAGCGGCATCGGTGCCTTCTATCAGTTCGGCTTCAGCAATTCGCCTGCCTCGATCATTCATCAGTACGTGGGTCTGGGGCTGACGGCCTATGGCTTGCTGGAGAAGCGGCCCCATGACAACTTCGGCGTTGGCCTGGCCTGGGCCAAGCCCAACCCCACCAAGAATCCGGAGTTGTTTCTGTTGCCGCAGTTGTTTCCCGGCAATTACGGCGGCAACCCCCTGGCCCAGGTGGAGACCCCTGAGGTCGTGATTCAGCTCTATTACCAATTCGCGCTTGATCGCACCACCTATCTCGAACCGGTGTTGAGCGTGATTCCCAAGCCGAGCCTGATCGGCAACCCGGCCACAGTGGCGGCCACGCTCCGCCTGATCAAACAGTTCTGATGCGCAGATCTGGTGCTGCCGCAGTGCTGGGAGGCTTGCTGTTGGCCTCTCCGGCTTGGGCCCAGAGCCAGCCGCCCCAGTGGATCCCGGTGCTGGAGCTGCCGCGGGGTTGGCTGCCCCAGGGGCCGGTGGATTCGCAGGTGCCCTGGTGGCATGCCGGCTTTCGCCTCACCAGCCAGTTGATCGGTAACCCCAGCGGCGGTGCCAGTCAGAGCGTCAATCTGGCCAATGGCTTTGACCTCACCACCAGCATCGGCACCAACCTGATGGGCAACCCGCCCAATCGGGAGCTCGATCGCTGGAGCGCCACCATCCATGCCACCGGTTTTGTGGCCACGGGGCAGTACACCCAGGCCCTGGGCTTTGCCGACACCACCTTCAACCCCCAGAGCGCTTTCCAGAACCCCGGTGGGGTGTGGTTGCAGAGCTTCTGGCTGGAGCGCAACGAGCAACCCGGGCACTGGTTGCCGTCACTGCAGCTGGGCAGCCTCAATCTGGCCTCGGCGTTCTTCAAGCCGCCGGCCGGCAACCTCTATGTGAGCGGTCTGCTCAATGGCCACACCGGCGTTGAGATCAGCGGGTTTCCCTATGGCCCGCTCAATGCCTATGGCGCCCGGGCGCTGCTGCGCTTCGGTCGCAGCGAGCTCAGCTACGGCGCCTTTCAGCTCAGCAGCGTGCGCGCCAACCCGGCCCTGCGCGGCTGGAACCAGAGCGCCAGCAGCCACGACGGAGTGCTGCAACTGCTGCAGTGGCAGCAGCCTCTTAGCAGCGGCTCTGATGGCGGCCCCTGCG
>VGQR01000108.1 GCA_016882345.1 Cyanobacteria bacterium K_DeepCast_35m_m2_023 | reverse complement strand
TGTGGTGACCGCAGGCTTCAGGCGCGGGCCAGCCGCTCTGCCAGCTGCACCAACAACCCTCGACTGAATAGGGTCGAGCGCTGCAGCAGAGCCTCAAAGGCAGCGGCCGGCAGGATCAACAGCTCGGCACCGGCGTCACCGGCGCGCACTGTGGCGTTGCGTGGTTTCGCGGTGATCACACCCATTTCCCCAACCGACTGCCCCGCGCCCAGCTCCACCGGCTGCCCGGCAGGACTGGTCAACTGCACCGTGCCGCTGACCACCAGAGCCAGGGCGTCGCTGCCCGCCCCCTGCTGCATCAGCACCTCGGCCGGCTGAAGACACCGCAATGCGCCCTGGCGCGCCACCATAAGCACACCCTCGGGAGCCAGGTCGGCAAACAGCTCAGCTGCGGCAATCGCGGGGAATTCATCCCGATCCGGATCGACCTCGCCGCGGCGCTGACTGGCCAGAAAGGGGGAATCAGCCAGGCCATCGCGCGGCGTCTGCAGCAGGCGAGCCGCCAGCTCGGGGTCGCGTTCACGGGCGAGCATCAGCACCCAACCCGCCGTGTCGGGATCGGGATCCCGCCACAGACCTTCGAGGACCTGCCCCAGTGCGGGCGGCTCAGCGCTCTGGGGGTCATGGGCTGCCGGCAGAGGCGGCAGCCCGGCCGCGGCGAGACGCTCCTGCAGCTCAGCCTGCAGGTCCGCGGCGCGCTGACGCAGCACCTGCAGCAGGGGCCGCAGCAAAGGATCCGCCACCGCCGCCTGGGCCAGGGGCTGCTGCAGGGTCGTTTCCAGCAGCCAGCAGTCCCGCAGGCCGGCGAGCCGTTGCCGCTCGAGCTCGCCCGAGGGCCCGAAGCCCTGCAGCAACGCCTGCCAAGACTCGGCCTCGAGACCGCTGGTCTCGGCGATCTGCTCCAGACGAGCCGCCTGGGCCGGGGAGAGCCGAGCCGGATCGAGAACCGGCAAGCCGGCCTGTCGCAACAGCTCGTCAATGGCTTCGGCGGCCGCCTCGCGCCGCAGCTCATCGCGCTGGCGCTGCAGGCGATCGTGCTGCAACAGCTCAGGCTGCTCTGCCGCCAGCAACCGCACAGCCGCATGGTGATCGGCATCCTCGAGGCCCAGGGCATCGCGCAGGTCCTGCAGCTCGAGCAAGGCCGCGGCCCGCTCGAGCCGGCCGCTGCGCAGCATCTCGGTCATGACACCGCGGTACACCCCGACGGCCTGCTGCCGTCCCACGGCGGGCAAGGCCTTGACCAAGGTGTACACCTCAACTGGCGACAGGGCCTCGAGCGAGCGTCCATCGAGGGCGGCCTCCAGGCCGGGCAGGTCGCGCAACTGGCGCCTGAGGCTCTCGCTACTGCTCTCGCGCCGGTAAGTGGCCTGATCCCGCGACCAGCTGCGAAACAGGGCAATAGCCGTCAGGGTCAGCACCAGCGAACGCAGCAGCTGACCGCCCTGCAGGCCCAGGGCGCCCTGCAGGGGATCGACGAACCAGAAAAAAGTGTTGATCGCCGCAAACGTCGCCAGCAGGCGTGTGTGCAGCAGGGCCCGGTCCTGCGGTTCGCTCTGCCCCTGGCGTCGATAGAGGCGCTCCAGCCCCGTTTCCAGCGCGGAGAACAGCCACACCGACAACGTGGCTGCCAGCGTCAGGGCCAGCGGAATCCACAGCAGCCGCGGCAACGGCTGGCCCGGCTCCAAGGGCAGCCAGGCCCGCTGCGCCAGCCCCGCATCGAAGGCCCAGGCCCCTGAACGCAGATATCCGATCGGATCGACCAGCAGATCGGAGCCATCGACGCTCTCCTCCATCAACCAGAAGAAGGCCAGCACCAGCCCGGGATAGCTGAGCCAGGCCCAGCGCAAACCGCGCTTGCCGCGGCTGGCCTGCCAAAAGGCGCGCTCGGCATCGATGTCGATGCACGGAGCCTGGCAGGCCACACAGGCGCTCTGCTCACGGCCGTCGGCGCCGATCGTGCGGCACATCGACTGGGTGACGCGCGAGCTGGTGCCCCAGTGGGCCGTGCTGCCCAGGGGGCCGCGCAGGCCGGTGAGCACGGTCTGGACGGGACCCATCGGGCAGATGTATTGGCACCAGGCCTTGCCGCCGTAGGCCCAGCCCACCAGCACCGCCGCCAGCAGGGTGACCAGCAGCAGTGCCGCCAGGCCCAAAGGACTGCTGTTCACCACCAGCAGCCGCAGGCAGAGGCCGGCGATCAACAGACTCCACTGCAACTCGACGTGGTGTCGTCCAAGCCAGGAGTTGGCCTCGACCTTGACCACCTCAGGGCGGCCGCCCTTGCCAGCTCGGGTGCGCTGCCAACCCAAGGCGCGGCCCAGCTGCGACACAAAGGCCAGGGGGCAGATGCGGCGCCATAGCTCATGGCTCATGACCCCAATCAGCAGCACGCCGCCGGGCACCACCGCTCCCCAAAACAGGCGGTTGCCGGGTTGGCGATGCAGATCGCAGGGCGGCGGCGCCCCGGCAGCGCAATGGGGTGTCCAGGTCTCGGGCAGGGCCAGCGACGGCAGCAGCAGCGACGCGATCAACAGCAGCCAGCCGAGCAGCAGCAACCAGCGCCAGCGCCGCAGCGACGCCTCCGGCAGAGTAGTGAAGTTCAACACAAGGACCTTCGGCGCCGGCAGATTCCGTCTTGCTAGGCAGGCTTACAGAGATTGTCACGGAGACTTCTAAATTCAAGACTTCCTTGCCCGTCCGGTCCGTTGCCCGCCCCAAGCTGGACCGCTGCCGACGGTGCCGCCCTCTATGGCCTCGACCGCTGGGGGGAGCCCTATTTCACCGTCAGCGAGCGGGGGCATGTGATGGTGCAACCCCAGGGCGAGCGGGGTGGGGCACTCGATCTGGTCGAACTGGTGCGTGAGCTGCAGGGCCGGGGCCTGAGCCTGCCGCTGCTGATCCGTTTTGACGACATCCTCGAGGACCGGCTCGAACGCCTGCACGCCGCCTTCGAACGCGCGATCGCCCAGTACGGCTACGGCGGCCGCTACCAGGGGGTATTTCCAGTCAAATGCAACCAGATGCGCCATGTGGTCGAGCAACTGGTCGAAAGCGGCCGCCGCTGGCACTTCGGCCTCGAGGCCGGCAGCAAGGCCGAACTGTTGATCGCCCTGTCGCTGCTCGATGACCCGGCGGCCCTGCTGATCTGCAACGGCACCAAAGACCGGCGCTACATCGAGACGGCGATCCTGGCGCGGCGGCTGGGGCGCCGGCCGGTGGTGGTGCTCGAGCAGGCCGATGAAGCGGCCCGGATCATCGAAGCCAGCCGCGACCTGGGGGCGGCGCCGTTGATCGGCATCCGGGCGCGACTCTCCAGTCGCAGCACCGGGCGCTGGGGCAGTTCGGTGGGCGACAAGGCCAAATTCGGCCTGTCCCTGCCCGATCTGCTGGCCAGCGTCGAGGCCCTGCGCGAGGCGGGCCTGCTGGGCGAACTGCGGCTGCTGCATTTCCACATCGGCAGCCAGATCAACGACATCGCCGTGCTCAAGGACGCCCTGCAGGAGGCAGGACAGATCTATGTCGAGCTGACCCGCCTGGGGGCGCCGATGGGCTACCTGGATGTGGGCGGCGGCCTGGGGGTCGACTACGACGGCAGCCGCACGGCCACGGCAGCGTCGACCAACTATTCGCTGCAGAACTACGCCAACGATGTGGTGGCCACGGTGCGCGAATGCTGTGAGCCCCACGCCGTGCCGGTGCCCACCCTGGTGAGTGAGAGCGGCCGGGCCCTGGCCAGCCACTTTTCGGTGCTGGTGTTTGACGTGCTGGGTGCCGAAGCGCAACGCCAGAGCCCCCTGCCCGTCGCCGCGGCCGATGAACCGCTGATCCTGCGCAACCTGCGCCTGACCCTGGAGACCATCGCCCGCGCCACTGAGCTCGAGCAGCTGCAGGAGGCCTGGAACGATGCCCTCAAGTTCAAGGAGGATGCCCTGGCCGCCTTCCGGCTGGGGTATCTGAACCTGCCGCAACGGGCCGTGGCCGAACAGCTCACCGGAGCCTGCGGCCAGAGGATCGCCGCCCGTCTGCCGGAGCTCGGCGGCAGCAGCGACGCCGGTCCCGTGCCCGCTGAGCTGCGCCAGCTCCCCGCCTCGCTCGCAAACACCTATTACGCCAACCTCTCGATCTTTCGCTCGGCACCTGACACCTGGGCGATCGACCAGCTGTTTCCGGTGCTGCCGATCCAACGCCTCGACGAACAACCCACGGCCCTGGGCAGCTTTGCCGATCTGACCTGCGACTCGGACGGCAAGCTGGGGCGCTTCATCGACCGGGGCCAGGTCAAACCGCTGCTCGAGCTCCATGGCCTGCGACCCGGCGAGCCCTATTGGGTGGGGCTGTTCCTGGCCGGTGCCTACCAGGAGGTGATGGGCAACCTGCACAACCTGTTCGGCAGCACCAATTCGGTCCACATTCGGCTGCTGGCATCGGGCGGCTACAAGGTGGACCATGTGGTGCGCGGCAACACCAATGCCGATGTGCTCAAAGCCATGGAACACAGCCCCGAGCTGCTGCTCGAACGCCTGCGGCTGGCCAGTGAGGAAGCGATCGGCCGCGGCCAGCTCAAGATCAACGAAGCCAGCCGCCTGATGGCCCACCTCGAAGCCAGCCTGGGGCAGACCACCTACCTGCAGGGCTGATCGCATGGCCGCTCGGCGCCGGCGGATTCAACAACTGCTGGTGCGGATGGCCCCCTATGGCATTGCGGCGCTGCTGCTGAGGGGTCTTGAGCTGACCCAGGTGCTCGAAGGGGTCAACCTGCTCACCTACGACCTGATAAGCGAGGTCAGACCGGCGGCCTCGGGCCAGGATCGGCCCATCGTTCTGATCGGCATCAGCGAGGGCGACATCACGGCCTACGGCTGGCCGATCGATGACGGGCTGTTGTGCACGGCGATCGATCGCCTCACGGCCGATGGGGCGACCGCCATTGGCCTCGACCTCTACCGCGACAAGGGCGTAGGTCCGGATCAGGCCTGCCTCAGGCAAAGGATTCGCCGCAACCCAAGGTTGGTCTCGATCTTCAACGTGGCCGATGCCATCGGCCCGATACCCGGATCACCGGCGAGGCAACAGGGCTACAACGACCTGGTTCTGGATGTCGATGGCGTCGTGCGCCGCGATCTGGTCCATGTGGGCGGCCAGGACGAGAGCATGGTGACCCTGCCGATGCGCCTGTTCGAGGTCAGCCAAGGCAACGCGCAGCTGCGGCAGCGATTGGAGGCGCTTGCTGACCGGGGGTCCTGGCTTGGAGCCGACTCGGGTGGGTACTACAGCCTCGATGCCGCCGGCTACCAACAGATGTTGCCGTTTCTGCAACCGGGCAGCTTTCGCACCTGGAGCTTGCAGCAGTTGCTGGCTGGCCAGGTACCGACCGCCGCGATCCGCCACAACGTGGTGCTGATCGGCAGCACCGCCCCGTCGCTGCGCGATCTGTTTGAAGTGCCCCACAGCCGTTTTCGCGGCGGCGCTAGCCAGATGCTGATGCCCGGTGTCGAACTGCATGCCCTGCGCCTGGCGGCCCTGCAGGACATGCAGTGGCAGCCCGGTCAAACCCAGATCTGGACCGCCAGCGTGCAGCTCACCAACGCGATCGTGCTGTCGGCCTGTCTGCTGGGCTCCCTGGCCGCCGAGCAGATCTCACCGATCCGCCGCGGCGTGCTGATGGTGGCCCTGCTGATGCTGACCTGGGGAGGCGCAGCCATCGGTTTTCTGCTGCAACACGTTTGGTTGGAGATGGTGGAGCCCCTGGCGGCACTGATGATCTTTGGTGGGACCGGCCTGCTGCGACGCGGTGCGATCGCCCAGCAACAGCAGCGGCAGGTGCAGCGTCTGCTGGGTCAAACCACCTCGCCAGCAGTGGCCCAAGAGCTGTGGAGCCAACGGGACAGCCTGCTGAGCGATGGTCAATTTGAAGGAAAACTGCTGCCGGTGACGGTGGTGTTTGCGGACACCGCCAGCTTCACCAGTGTTTCCGAACGCCTGGCGCCGGCCTCGTTGTTGGCGTGGCTCAACCGCGGCATGGGCTGTTGTGTGCCAGCGATCACGCAACACGGCGGCATGGTGAACAAGTTCACCGGTGATGGGTTTCTGGGCGTGTTCGGGGCACCCCTCAGCGGTGGCAGCGGCCGTGACGCCCGTGCGGCGATTGCCGCCGCACTGCAACTGCAACAGGGTATGGCCACGCTCAATGAAACCCTGACGGAGGAGGGGCAACCGGCGATGCGCATGCGCATCGGCATTCACTCGGGCCAGGTGCTGGCTGGTTCGATGGGCAGCAGTGAACGGCTTGAGTACGCCGTGATCGGCGACACGGTCAACTGCGCCTCCCGCCTCGAAAGCCTCGACAAGCAACATCACGACGGGGCGGTACGGGTGCTGGTCTCGAGCGCCACCCGCCACTTGCTCAACGAAGCGGCCAGCCCCGAAGACCATCAGTGGTGCCAGCGACTGCTGTGGAAAGCCTGGGGCACCCTGCAAGTCAGAGGCCGTCAGGAGCTGCTGGAGATCTGGGAACTCATGGGCATCGCACCGGCAGCTGCGCCGGCCAATCAGGAGTCACCACGTCACTGATCCCAAACGTTTGAACCAGCGCCGCCGTGGCCACGGTCTTGCCGCACAGGCTGCGCAGTTGCTTGAGGCCGGCCTGCACCGACCGATCGGCAGCCTGGACATCCGTCACCAACAGGCTCAGCGCCGGCGGCGAGGCGCTCTGCACATAGTCCAGACCATCGCCGCCTGCAGCCGTGGAAGGGTTGTCGCAGCGGTAACCCGATTCCCAGACCGTGGCCGTCTTGGGTGCTGGAATTGTCAACACCAC
>VGQR01000107.1 GCA_016882345.1 Cyanobacteria bacterium K_DeepCast_35m_m2_023 | reverse complement strand
CTCCGGCGGGACCACAATTCCTGATCTCTCCCATCAGCGCGGCTGATCAATGCCCTCCCAGCGGTATCGCAACAGGGTGGTGACCTGGAGTCCCAGCGTCACCCTGGTGCCAACCCAGGCGTGCTTCAACGCCTGCGCCTACTGCAGCTTCCGCCGGCCCCTGCACGGCGAGGTCTGGCTGAGCGACCACGAGGCGCAACAGCAGTTGCAGTCAAGGCCTGCGGCCCTCGAAGTGCTGCTGCTCAGCGGTGAGGTGGCAGCAACGGCGCCCAACCGCTCGGCCTGGTTCGGGCGCCTGTTGCGGTTGTCCCAGTTGGCTGTGGCGCAAGGCCGCCTCCCCCACACCAATGCCGGTCCCCTGAGCCGCTTCGAGATGGCCGCCCTGGCGCGGTGCAATCCGTCGATGGGGCTGATGCTTGAGGGACTCAGCCCTGCCCATGACCGGGCCCATCGCCACGCCCCCAGCAAGGCCCTGGATGTGCGGCTGGGCCAGCTCGAGCTGGCTGGTCGACTGGGTATTCCCTGGACCACCGGCCTGCTGCTGGGCCTGGGCGAAACGGCTCAGCAGCGCTGTGAAGCGCTCGAGCTGCTGGCGTTGCTGCAGAGCCAGTGGGGTCACATCCAAGAGGTGATCTTGCAACCCTGGCGCCCCGATGGTGACCGGGCCGAGCCCCTGTCACCGGCCGACCGCGACGCGTTGCTGGAGACCATCGCTCTGGCGCGACAGATCCTGCCGGCCGAGGTGCATTTGCAGCTGCCGCCCAACCTCTGGCCGCTTGCGCAGTTGCACCAGGCGCTCGAGGCGGGCATTGATGACCTGGGGGGCATCGACAGCCACGATGTCATCAATCCCGCCTATCCCCAGCACAGTCCGGGTCGCTTGCAGGCCGTGCTGGCGGATGCCGGTTGGCAGCTGAAGCCCCGCTTGGCCGTCCATGCGCGCTGGATTGCGGGTCTGCCGCCTGGCCTCCGTGCCCGGGCGGCGTTGCTGCAGCAGCAGATCGACTCAGCGGTGTTGCGCAGTTGTTAGCGTCCTACCATGGCCATAGCGGAGACACCCTTGACGGCTCCCGTGGACGCCAGCTTGCAGCGCCTGTTGTTGGTTCGCCTGCCCTGCAATCCGATTTTCCCGGTGGGCCCGATCTACCTCGCCGACCACCTGCACAAACAGTTTCCCCAGCTTCAGCAGCGCATCCTCGACCTGGCGGCGCTGCCGCTGTTGGATGTCGAGCGCGTGCTGTTGGCCACCGTTGAGCAGTTCAGGCCAACGTTGCTGGTCTTTTCGTGGCGCGACATTCAGATTTATGCACCGGTGGATGGCCGTGGTGGCAATCCACTGCAGAACTCGTTTGAGGTGTTCTATGCACGCAATCCGCTCAAGCGGCTGCGGGGGGCGATGGGTGGCCTTCAGTTGATGGCCAGCCACTACGGCGAGTTGTGGCGCAATCTGCGCCTGTTGCGCCGTGGGCTGCGCCGGGCCCGACGCTTTGAACCTGCGGCCCGGGCCGTGCTGGGAGGGGGCGCTGTCAGTGTCTTTTATGAACAACTGGGTCGCAGCCTGCCAGCCGGCACGGTGGTGTCGGTGGGTGAGGGCGAAACGCTGCTCGAAAAGCTGATTCGCGGTGAGTCCATCGCCAGCGAGCGCTGCTATGTCGCCGGCGAATCGCCCCGTCCGGGGCTCATTCATGAGCAGCCGGCCCCAATCGAGAAGACAGCGGTCGATTACGACACCATCGAGCAGATCTGGCCGCAGCTGGGCTGGTACCTCGACGGGGGTGACTTCTACGTGGGCGTTCAGACCAAGCGCGGCTGCCCCCACAACTGCTGCTATTGCGTCTACACCGTCATCGAGGGCAAGGCGGTGCGCGTGAACCCCGCCGATGAGGTGGTCGCCGAGATGCGGCAGCTTTACGACCGGGGCGTGCGGGGGTTCTGGTTCACCGATGCGCAGTTCATACCAGCACGCCGTTACATCGATGACGCCAAAGAACTGCTCAGGTCCATCTTGGCTGCCGGCATGACCGACATCCGCTGGGCGGCCTACATCCGTGCCGACAATCTCGATGCCGAACTGGCTGAGCTCATGGTCAAGAGCGGCATGAGCTATTTCGAGATCGGTATCACATCAGGCTCCCAGGAGCTCGTGCGCAAGATGCGCATGGGCTACAACCTGCGCACCGTGCTTGAGAGCTGTCGGCTGTTGGCGGCGGCCGGTTTTCGCGAACACGTCTCGGTGAATTACTCGTTCAATGTGATCGACGAGCGCCCCGAGACGATTGCCCAGACCGTTGCCTACCACCGCGAGCTTGAGAACATCTTTGGTGCCGACAAGGTGGAGCCGGCGATCTTCTTCATTGGTCTGCAGCCCCACACCCATCTCGAGCAGTACGGTTTTGACCAAGGCCTGATTCAACCGGGCTACAACCCGATGAGCATGCTGCCCTGGACCGCCCGCAAGCTGCTCTGGAATCCTGAACCGATGGGACGCACCTTTGGCCGCATCTGCCTGGAGGCGTTTGATCGCAACCCAAGTGACTTTGGGAGGACGGTCATGGCATTGCTGGAGCGTGATTATGGTTGCGCTCCCCTTGAGCAGGCGTTGCACGCCCCAGTTGAAGGCCGCAAGGCACTGGCGACGGCTGTGCGCTGAACACCACCTCAACCTCAGGGCATCGACCAGGCCGCCAGGTCGACAGCGATGGACGAACCAGCTTCGGCTCGGCTCAGGGCCTTGAGGAGTCGTCGATCCGCCGTGACAAGTGTGCCGTTGCGCTGTTCTGCCAAGGCCATATAGAGGCAGTCGTAAGCGGGGTGATCCAGTCGTCTGCACCAGGCCAACGCCGTTTGCAGTAAGGCGTGATCTGTCGGGACAACGGCGCCTAACAGCTTTGGAGTAAGGCTGGTCATCGCCTGCAGCTGTTCATCCGTGATGGCCCCAGCGCGATGGGTTGTCCAGCCTGCATTGAGCAGCTCGATCAGCACCAGGTCAGGAGAGATGCGCTGAACGGTCTGAGTTCGTTCGAGCAGTTCCACAGCTTTCTCGCTCTGCTGACAGCAGGCGAACCAGCCGAAGGCGACAGACGCGTCAACCACCCACAGCTGCTCGTCAACGTTTTGCACGCTCGGCCTCGATCAGGGCGGCCACATCGAGATCTTTGCCGCGCTCAGGGGTCTGGTGGCGCAGCACGGCCAGATCCCTGAGGAGGTCATCCGGCGCCATCGCCGTTTTGGTCAGCAGCTCTCGCAGGCTTTGCTCAAGGGACATGCCGCGTTGTTTCGCCTGCTGGCGCAGACGCTCAACGACCTGTTCGTCCAGCTGGCGGATGAGCACCTGGGCCATCACGAAACAGAGGCTAGCAATGATGCTATCAGGACTCTTTTGGCCTCCACCAACGTCGCCGTGCCAGCAGCAGCGCTGTCAGTCCTGCTAAGCCTGCCAGGCCGCCGATTGGATTGTCAGGCCCCATGAGCCAGTTCGGGGCGGATGGGCTGATCGTCGCCAGGCCTTGATGGAGCACGAACCACCCTCCGACCAGTCCACCGTGAAGGCCGACAGCGCCCCAGAGCAGCCCGCCATCAGCGCGGCGCTGGAGTCCCAGGGCGAGCCCCAGAAGCAGTACTCCGACCATCAGGCCCAGCAACTGCAGCGGCGGCAGGCTGAAGCGGGTGTGGACCAGGCTGAACACAACAGCCTGGAGCCAAAGAGATCGCTGCTGACCGATAAGCAGGCTCAGTTCCCCGAACAGCCAGCCCCGGAAGAGCAGTTCTTCGGCGAAGCCCACCCCAAGGCCGAGTGCTATCGCGTTTAGCAGAATGCCGCTTGTCAGACGGGAGTCCCAGCTCAAAGCCCCAGCCAGAACCAGGGCGACAATCACCAGGGCGAGCAGGAGTAAGGCTTTCAGCACCCCTCTCCCTAGTGCTTTGATCGCCCCCCAGATTGGTCCGCACACGCCAAGGCGGTGCCAGGGTCGGCCCTCAGCCCAGCAATAGCGCAGCCTCAGAGGCAGGGTGAGCAGGAGGCAGACAACGGCAGGCAGTGCCGCCAGACTGGCCACAAGGCCGTTAGGAACGTCAGCAATCTCCAGCAGAGATTGGCAACCTAGAAAAACCGCGACCAGCGCGGCCGGGTACAGCACCGTGCCCCACCAGTGGAGCCGTGGCGCGGTGCCGCTAGAGGCCATCAGCTCACTCCTCAGGTTCGATCGTGCTGGTGAGGCCTTTGGCCTTGAGGGTTTCGCAGTAGAACTCGGCGGGCTCCAGATCGCAGACAATCACCAGCCCCACACCGGTGTTGTGGGCCTCGAGCATCACCGCGATGGCGTCTTGCTCGCTGAGGCTCGGCACCACCTGGCGCAGGGTCACGACCACGTACTCCATCGAGTTGACAGGGTCGTTGTGCAGCAGCACCTTGTAGCGGGGCGAGGGCTTGCGCACCCGCTCGGGCGCCTTTTCCATGACAGCCGCGCCGCCGGTCTCACGCGACGGCGTCTGGGTGGCGGTGGGCCCGGGCCTCCGTTCCGGGCGGCTTGCCAAGGTGGACACCTTTGTGGTCACAACGGCAACACCCTCGCGGGACATCAGCACGGATTGATCGGAAGGAGGCACCAGTTTAGGGAGCCCCTTCGGGCCAAGGGCCTCAGCCCTTGAGGGCGCTCTGGATGCGGCGCATCGCCTCGAGCACATTGTCACGGCTGTTGAACGCCGACAGCCGGAAGTAACCCTCGCCGGCGGCGCCGAAGCCGCTGCCGGGGGTGCCCACCACGTGGGCCTTGCTGAGCAGCAGATCAAAGAAACCCCACGAATCGACGCCAGCAGGGGCCTTGATCCACACGTAGGGGGCCTGCTCGCCGCCATAGACGCTCAGGCCGGCGGCCGTGAGCTCGCGGCGAATGATCGCGGCGTTCTCCATGTAGAAGGCGATCAGGGCCTTCACCTGGGCCTGGCCCTCGGGGCTGTACACCGCCTCGGCGCCGCGCTGCACGATGTAGCTGACGCCGTTGAACTTGGTGCACTGGCGCCGGTTCCACAGGCCCCACAGCTCCACCAGTTCGCCATTGGCGGCGGTGCCCATCAGCCCGCGCGGCACCACGGTCAGGGCGCAGCGGGTGCCTGTGAAGCCGGCGTTTTTGGAGAACGAGCGGAACTCGATGGCGCACTCGCGGGCGCCGTCGATCTCATAGATCGAGTGCGGCAGCGAGGGGTCCTGGATGAACGCTTCATAGGCGGCGTCAAAGAGGATCAGGGCGCCGTTGGAGCGGGCGTAGTCGACCCAGGCCTTGAGCTGGTCCTTGGTGGCGACGGCGCCGGTGGGGTTGTTAGGGAAACAGAGATAAATCAGATCGACCTTCTCTGTGGGGATCTGGGCGGTGAAGCCGTTCTCCGCATTGATGGGTAGATAGGTCAGGCCGCCGTACTGGCCTGCCTCGTCGGCCTCGCCGGTGCGGCCTGCCATCACATTGCTGTCGACATACACCGGATAGACCGGGTCGGTCACGGCGATGCGGTTGCCCTCGCCCAGTATGTCGAGGATGTTGGCGCTGTCGCACTTGCTGCCGTCGGAGACAAAGATCTCCTCGGCGCTGATGTTGCAACCGCGGGCCACAAAGTCGTGGCTGGCGATCGCCTCGCGCAGCCACAGGTAGCCCTGCTCGGGGCCGTAGCCATGGAAGCCTTCGCGGGTGCCCATCGCGTCGATGGCGGCCTTCATGGCGTTGCGGCAGGCCTCGGGCAGGGGCTCGGTCACATCGCCGATGCCCAGACGAATGATCGGTGCTGTGGGGTTGGCCTCGCTAAAGGCCTTGACCCGCCTGGCGATCTCGGGAAACAGATAGCCCGCCTTGAGCTTGAGGTAGTTGCCGTTGACCTGGGCCATCACGCGCTGGGCCGCCGCCGGGCCCGTTGACACTGGCGGCGATTGTCCTATGGCGGGGTGGCGCCCAATCTGCTCCACTGGCTTACGCTGGTAAGAGTTGCCTTGGTGCTGCTGCGATGGATGCGTTGCTGACGCTGTCTTCCAAGGGGCAGCTGGTGATTCCGGCGCGGATGCGCAAATTCCTTGGACTCAAGGCCGGAGACCTGCTGGCGCTCAGCCTTGAGCCAGATGGGCTGCATCTCGTTCCGCAGACGCAGGACAAAACAGCCAGTGCCCAGGCCCTGATCGGCTGCACGGGTTACCAGGGTGAGACCGTGCCGCTGGAGCGGATGGATCCTGCCCTTTACGCCACCAAGGGCTGAGCATGAGCCTGCCGGTCGCCCTCGACACCAATCTGCTGGTGCGCCTGCTCACCAACGACGATCCCCAGCAGGCGGCTCGCGTCGCCGAGCTGATCGATGCCAGCCCTGCCTGTTTCGTGCCGATCACCGTGGTGCTCGAGCTCGAATGGGTGCTGCGGGGTGCTTACCAGCTGCCGCGCGAAGCCATCATTCGCGCCCTGCGGGGTCTGCTGCAGATCCGTCAGTTGCATCTGGAGCAGGAAGAGCAGGTGGTGCAGGCCCTCGATTGGTATGCCCAGGGCCTCGACTTTGCCGATGGCCTGCACCTGCTGCGCAGCGAAGGTTGCTTGGCCCTTGTCAGCTTTGACCGCGCTTTTGGGCGCCAGGCCGGGGAGATGGGTCTGAGTCCAGCTGTGCGTGAGCCTTGAGGTCTGCAACCTCGACCCTGCATACGATCAGAACAGCCCCGCTGCCGGCATCCGGCGCTCTCGCGTTTGACCGTTGCCCCCCCTGCCGAGAGCCGTGCCGACGCCCCGATCGATTTCGACGCCCTGATCGACCTCTCGATCAGCAAACCGGCCCGCTACCTGGGCAACGAACGCGGCGTCG
>VGQR01000106.1 GCA_016882345.1 Cyanobacteria bacterium K_DeepCast_35m_m2_023 | reverse complement strand
CCGTAGCGGCCATGCAGGTGGCGGCGTTCTACCGCTTCTGCGCCATGGCCGACCTGGAGCCCCTGCGCAGCGACCTGTTCGAACTGGCTGCCGCCGCCGGCGTACGCGGCACGATCCTGCTGGCCAGCGAAGGCGTCAACGGCACCATCAGCGGCCCCGAAGCTGGGGTGCAACGGGTGTTGACGCGGTTGCGCCAACTGCCTGGCCTTGCGCAACTCGAGGCCAAGCTGAGCTGGGCACCCGAGCAGGCCTTTGCCCGGCTCAAGGTGCGGCTCAAGCGCGAGATCGTCAGCATGGGGTGTCCCAGCGTCAAACCGGCCGAACAGGTGGGCACCTATGTGCCGCCAGAGCAGTGGGATGCCCTGATCAGCGACCCGGACACGCTCGTGATCGACACCCGCAACGCCTACGAAGTGGCTGTGGGCCATTTCCAGGGGGCCATCGACCCGGGCACCGCCAGCTTTCGCGACTTTCCCACCTGGGCCGAGCAGCAGCTGCGCCCCCTGGTGGCCCAGCGGCAGCCCAAGGCCCTCGCCCTGTATTGCACCGGTGGCATACGCTGCGAAATGGCCACCGGTTACCTGCTGCAGCAAGGGTTTTCAGGGGTGCATCACCTGCAGGGGGGCATCCTGCGCTACCTCGAAGACGTGCCCGAGGAACGCAGCAGCTGGCACGGCGAATGCTTTGTGTTTGATCAACGGGTGACCCTGAACCACCGGCTCGAACCCGGTCGCTACAGCCTTTGTTATGCCTGCGGCCTCCCCCTGGCCCCCGCCGAACTCGAGCACCCCGATTACCAAGCGGGCGTGAGCTGCCACCACTGCATCGCGCAGTTCAGCGACAGCGACCGGGCGCGATTTGCCGAACGGCAGCGGCAGCACAACCAGCAGCAGCAACGCAGCTGATGGCCAACCCCTCGCGCCGCCTGCGCCCCAACCGGCTGGCTGCGGTGGCAGCGCTGCTGCTGGTGTTGGCGCTGGCCATCGGCACCGTGTCGCAGCACCAACGCCTGCGGATGAGCCAGCGCAACAACCTGGTGACCTCGCGGAACGAGTTCGTCGCCGTGCGGGACTTTGCTGCGGCCGAACGGGGAGCCGGCCTGAGCACCATCCCCCCCCAATCGATCCGAATCGGCATCGAAATCAGCAACATTTACAACCTTTCGCTGAATGATCAGACCTTCATGGCCAATGGCTACTACTGGCTGCAATGGCCTGAGCAGGTGCAGCAATGGATGGAGCAGGCGGAGATCGAACCGGAGGACCTGATTGAGTTCACCAACAACATCGTCTCCTACGACTTTCTGGTCCAACCAACGACCAAAAAACCCACGCAGCTCGCCAACGGGGCGCGCGAACAGTCGTTTCGCTTTTCAGGGCATTTCTGGATTGAAAGCCTGGATTTCAAAGAGTTTCCCTTTCAAACACTGCAGATTCCAATTTATTTCGAAATCAAACCGGAGTTGTTTTCTCTTAGCGGTGACAAACCTGTGGCGCTGGTGGCCAATCAGCGCCAGAGCGACATGCTGGGAAGTCTGATCGAGATTCCTGGACTGATCTTGCGCGGCGGGCTGATGGAAGCCTTCGTCCATCATTACGCAGACGACGACAGCATTGCCTCGGGTGAACAAGCCCTGAACCAGTCACAGGTCAAGGTGTCTGCCCTGTTCAGCACCCACCTGCTGACCTCCATCGGCGAATGGTTGATGCCCATTGCGATTGTGATGCTGACGGTGTTTGTGGCCCCCAGCATCAGTGGTCGGCTCAGCGACATGCGCATCGCTGTGCCCTCGGCGGCCCTGTTGACCCTGGTGGTGATGCAGCAGAGTTATGAAACAGCGATCCCGGCACTGAGTTACCTGACCTTTCTGGATCTGGTGTATCTCTGGTGCTATGCGGTCACAGCAGGGTTGTTCATGCTGTTTGTGTGGAGCGCCAACCGCCTTGCAGAGGCCGAATGCTCACCAGAGTGTGATGCAGCCCGTCTCGCCGCGGTGACCGCCCGCATCAACCGCGTCGATCGACGCTTTCAGATGGCCAGCCTGATCGGATCCGTCATCCTCATGCTGGCGGCACTGCTGCGGTGAGCGATCGACCCGATGCAACCCTGTACAGCTTCCGGCGCTGTCCCTACGCGATTCGGGCGCGATCGGTGCTGTTGTCGGCCGGATACCGGCCGGGGCCAGATCTGGAGCTGCGGGAGGTCGTGCTCAAAGCCAAACCACCCGAGCTGCTGGGCGTCTCGGCCAAGGGCACCGTCCCCGTCCTGGTGCACGCCGATGGCTCGGTCCTCGACGAAAGTCTGGCGATCATGCATTGGGCACTGGCCCAGCGTGATCCAGGCGGCTGGTGGGCGGGGCGCCCCCCGAATGAGCACAGCCAGATCGAAGCCCTGATCGCCCAGAACGACGGACCCTTCAAGCACCATCTCGATCGCTTCAAATACGCCAGCCGCTATTGCGACCAGGGGCTGGCCGAGCGGGTGCAGCAGCGCGAGGCAGCACTGGTGATTCTGCGGCAGTGGAACCAGCGCCTGACCGCTCGGGGCTGGTTGCTGGGGGAGTGCTGCTCGCTGGCCGATGTGGCCCTGCTGCCCTTTGTGCGCCAGTTCTGGCTGGCCGATCCCGATGGGTTTGCTGCCGCGACCGAGCTGGAGGCGCTGCAGCGCTGGTTGCAGCGGTACCTGGCCAGCAGCGAGCTGGCGGCAGTGCTGGCCGAGCCATGGGTCCAGGCCCAGCCCTGGCGATCACCAAGCTGGTTGTATCACCTGGCGCTGAGCGACGTGTGGCAGCAAGCCAGGGCCGCCGGCAGTTACAGCCGCTCCACCCGCGGACGCCACCTCAACGATGTGGGCTTCATTCACCTGAGTGAGGCCCACCAGGTGCCGGCCACCGCCACCCGCTTCTACAACGACTGTCCCAGCGGTGCCGTGACGCTGCTCGTCCTCGATCGCGAGCGGCTGGGGGCCGAGGTGCGCTACGAACCGGCTCCCGACAGCGGCGAGCTGTTTCCCCATCTGTACGGGGCGCTGCCGCTGCAGGCTGTGGTCTGGAGCGCACCCTGGCGGCCATGACCGTCCCACCCACCCTGGCAGAGCTGGAAGCCGAGGCGCGCAGGCGCGAGCTGTTGCTGCGCCTGCAGGTCCGCCGGCCCGCGGGCCTGGGCTGGACCCTGCGGGTGGGGGTGGCCCGGCGCCAGCAGCACGCTGGGCAGACGAACGTCACAGCCCCCCTGCAACTGCTGGGCGAGCTCAAGGGCTGGGCCCTGCCCAGCGCCGCCGGACTGCGGTTGGACACAATGCGGGTGCAAGGCGACAACAGCGCCGGCGTGGGGGCGCTGATCTGGGCCGCCAGTTTTGCTTGGGCCCTCGAGGCGACCCCCTGCCGCAGCGCCACGATCTTGGCGATCCGCGACAACGAACGCCAGCACCAGCGTCTGGTGCGCTATTTCCAACGCCTGGGCTTCACGCCGCTGCGCGAGCTGGGGGCTGGGGTGCTCGACCTGGGCCCGCGGCTGATCTGGGGCGGAGCAGGTCTGTTGATGCAGGCCGACTGTGCCGAGGGCCTGTCGCGCAGCAGCAGGCGTTGGGGTTGCACTGCCGCTGACTGATGGGCTCCCCAAACAATGGCTGCCCCAGCAGCAGAGCTGGGCATTCAGGAGTGGCAGTCAGAACGATCTGTTGGGCAGTGGCAGTCAGAACGATCTGTTGGCGATCGCAGATGGGTCGACCACGTCCTGCGGTCTTGGCAAGGTTGCAACCATTGTGCGAACCATGCGCAGTGGGCTCAGCGCCACACCTCCGGCGCTGCGCTGGCTGCTGACGGCCCAAGGCTGGGGCCGGCGGAGCGCAGAAGCGGCGCTGCGAACGACCGCGGTGTCGCCTGCTCGCCAGCGTGGTAGCTGCTGCGCACCAGCGGGCCTGAGCGCACCTGCTCAAAGCCGAGCTGGCGGGCGATGGCCCCGAGATCATCGAACTCTTCGGGTGTCCAGTAGCGGTTCACCGGAATGTGGGCCAGCGAGGGACGCAGGTACTGGCCCAAGGTGAGCCGCTGGCAGCCGGCAGCGCGCAGGTCGCGCAGCGCTGCGATCACCTCGTCGCCCGTTTCCCCCAGTCCCAGCATCAGCCCGCTCTTGGTGGCGATCTGGGGCGCCAGCTCGCGGGCAGCGGCCAGCAGAGCCAGCGAACGGCGGTAGGTGGCACCGCGCCTGACCTTGCCCTGGAGACGCTCGACCGTTTCAAGGTTGTGGTTGAAGCAGACCGGCTCGGCCGACAGCACCAGCTGAAGCCGTCGCCGTTGCGCCGCGATCGCCTCGGTTTCGGCCTGATGACCACCCCAGAAGTCGGGGGTCAGCACCTCAATGGCCACCGCAGGGGTGCGGCGGCGGATTGCCGCCATCGCGGCCGTGAACAGCGACGCGCCGTGGTCATCCAGGTCGTCGCGGGCCACCGCCGTCAGCACCACGTACGACAACCTCAGGGTGGCGACCGCCTCGGCCACCCGTTCGGGCTCGAGCCGATCGACGGGCTCAGGGGCGAGCCCCTTGTCGACCTGGCAGAAGGCGCAGCTGCGGGTGCAGATCGAGCCCCCCAGCAAAAACGTGGCCGTGCCGGCGGCGTAGCACTCGGCCCGGTTGGGGCAGCGGCCCTCTTCGCAGATGGTGTGCAGCCGCTGCTGCTTCACCACCCCCTGCACCCGCGCCAGCGCACTGGCGTTGCCCACCGGCGAGCGGATCCAGGCCGGCAGCCGCTCAGCCGGGGCGATGGCGCTGTAGCGGCTG
Organism: Cyanobacteria bacterium K_DeepCast_35m_m2_023; assembly: GCA_016882345.1. Next base: position 2,044 of record VGQR01000106.1, on the reverse strand, counting down.
GTGCGACCCATCAGTCGACCGCACGGCGCCCTTCAAAGGCCCGGGCCAGGGTCACCTCATCGGCGTATTCGAGCTCGCCGCCAACGGGCAGGCCGTAGGCGATGCGGCTCACCACCGTGAACGGTTTGAGCAGACGGGCCAGATACAAGCTGGTGGTGTCGCCTTCGACACTGGGCGTCAGCGCCAGGATGACTTCGCTGATGGGTTCAGCTGGAATGATGGGTTCAACTGGCCCCGACCCATCCGCCGGCAATCCGCCGGCGACGCGCTGCACCAAGGGCTGGATCTGCAGCAACTCGGGACCAATCCCATCCATGGGCGAGATCAGCCCGCCCAGCACGTGGTAACTGCCCTTGAACTCACGCGTGCGCTCCATCGCCAGCAGATCGCGCGAATCGGCCACCACGCAGATCTGGCCGTTGTGGCGTTCGGGGTTGCGACAGATCTCGCACAACGGGTCGGCCGACAGATGGAAGCAACGTTGACACTGGCCCACCTGGCTGCGGGCCGACAGCAGCGCCTCGGCAAAGGCATGGATCTGCTCTTCGGGCTGGCGCAGCAGATGCAGGGCCAGGCGCTGGGCGGTACGGGGACCGATCCCGGGCAGGCGCTCGAACTGATCGATCAGCCGAGCCAGGGGTCGGGTAAAACCGCTCAGACATCCTCTGCAGTAGCCCAAACTCTAAGGAGCTCGGCCAGGCCACCCGCGGCCGAAGGCCAGAATGGCGCCGGCTTCCTTGTTCAGGCGTGCCCCCATGGTCCAGCTGTCGGCGAAGAACCCTCTGCAACGTTGGCGCACGGCTGTGATGGCCCTGCTGCTGGCTGTGGTCCTGGTCGGCTGCAGCGCCGCCGCGGCCGGTCTCAACAGCTTCCAGAGCCCCGACGGCCGCTACGCCTTCCTGTACCCGACGGGCTGGACCCGGGTGCAGATCAGTGGAGGCCCCCAGGTGGTCTTTCACGATCTGATCAACAGCGATGAAACCCTCAGCCTGGTGATCGCTCAGGTCGATGACGACGATGACCTCAGCCAGCTCGGCAGCGCTGTGGCCGTGGGCGAAAAACTGCGCCGCACCGCCATCGCCCCCGAAGGCAGTGGGCGGGACGCCACCTTGGTCGAGGCCCGCGAACGGGACGAGAACGGCCACACCTTTTACGACCTGGAATACGCCGTTCACCTGGCCGACCGCGACCGCCACGAGCTGGCGACCGTGGTGGTCGACCGGGGCCGGCTCTACACCCTGGCGGCCAGCACCAACGAGGTGCGCTGGAACAAGGTCAAAGGTCTGTTCGATCAGGTGATCCGCTCGTTCACGCTGCTGGTCTGAGCTCTTGATCACCGTCGTCGGCGCGGGGCTGGCCGGCAGCCTGCTGAGCCTCGAGCTGGCCGAGCGAGGCCTGCGCGTTCGCCTGATCGACAACGGCAACAGCGGCTGGGCCACGGCTTTGAGCTATGGGCTGCTGCCTGCGAACGCCGCCCAGCCCTGGCGCAGGCTGCAGCGCCGCCATGGCGATCTGGGTCTGCGGCAACGCTGGCTGCTGCTGGGGCATCAGCGCCTGCCGAGGCCGGCCCTGCAGATCGATCCGCACCGATGTGCCGCGGCGATGACGGCGGCCCTCGAGCGCCTGGGGGTCGAGCGCCGGCAGCAGAGCCTTGGCGCGATCCCAGCTGACGCGGCCCCGCTGGTGCTGGCCTGCGGCGCCGGCTGCCGGGCCCTGGCACCCGACCTGGATGCCCGCCTGCGGGTCAGTTGGGCCGGCATTCTGGAACTGGAGCATGATCGGGCACGGGCCTGGCTGGGCTGGCGCCGCAGCCTGGCCCAGATGCCCGAACGCTTTGCCAGGCTCGCGCTCGAACGGCGTGCCCCCAGCCTCGAGCACGAGCAGTGGATTGTCGACGCCGGCCTGGTGCCCTGCGGCGAGCGGCTGCTGGCCGGCCAGATCAGCCTGATCAGACCGGGGCACGATGCCGGTCCACCCCCTGATCCCCAGCAGATGGAACAGCGGCTGCGCACAGCCCTGGCCAGCCGCTGGCCAGCGTTGGCCA
>VGQR01000105.1 GCA_016882345.1 Cyanobacteria bacterium K_DeepCast_35m_m2_023 | reverse complement strand
GTCATCGAGGGAGGCTGGCCCCCGCAGAATCTTCTCCAGACTGCCGGTGGTCCCGACGTTGATGCGGGTGCCGCGGGGCAACACGGGGCTGGGTGTGGCCATGCCCCAGTGGAAACCGCGACCCGGCGCCTCGGCAGCACGGGCGATCGGAGAACCGATCATCACGGCGTCGGCACCACAGGCCAGACATTTGCAAATGTCGCCCCCGGTGACGATGCCGCCATCGGCGATCACGGGGACATAGCGACCGCTTTCACGCTGATAGTTGTCGCGGGCTGCTGCACAGTCGGCGACCGCGGTGGCCTGGGGGATGCCGATCCCCAGCACGCCGCGGCTGGTGCAGGCGGCACCAGGACCGATGCCCACCATGACGCCGGCCGCTCCGGCACGCATCAACTTGAGCGCGACGTCATAGGTCACGCAGTTGCCGATCACCACCGGCACGCCGAAGGTGCGGCAAAGCTCCTCGAGGTCGAGGCTGGCTTGTCCTTCAGGGCCGATGTGCTCGGTACTGACCACGGTGGCCTGCACGAAGAACAGATCGGCACCGGCTTCGGCGATGGCCTTGCCGAACCGCAGCGCGGCGACCGGGGTGGCACTGACGGCGGCAATGCCACCGCGCTGCTTGATCTCGGCGATGCGCTGACGGATCAGGTCTTCGCGCACCGGCTGGCTGTAGAGCTCCTGCATCAGTGGCACGAACGCGTCCTTGCCGACGGCAGCGATGCGATCGAGCACCGGGTTGGGGTCGTCGTAACGGCACTGAACACCCTCAAGGTTCAGCACACCAAGAGCACCCAGACGGGAGAGCTCCACTGCCATACCCACGTCGACCACGCCGTCCATGGCGCTGGCGATGATCGGGATTTCACGGCTGACACCCCCCAGGATCCAGCTGCTGTCGGTCACCGCGGGGTCAACGGTGCGGCCGCCCGGCACCAGAGCGATTTCATCAATGCCGTAGGCGCGGCGAACGGTACGGGAACGGCCGAGCTGAATGGTCACCGAATCACGAAGCATTCGGGCCAAGCTATCAACGCAGGGGACCGCCTTCCAGCGGCCAATCGGTTCAGCTGGAACCCCGGAAGCGTTGCCAGCGCCGGGCCAGAGCATCGAAGAGCTGCTGGCGATCACTGCGGCGCAGCAAGCGGGGCACCCCAAAGCGCACCAGCCAGATCAGCCCCACCAACTCGAGCAGTCCAGGCAGCAGCGGCAGGCTGTCGAGAGTCTGAACAACGGCGACATACACCTGGAGCAGCAACAGCACGACCAGCAGGGTGATGCCACCGCCCAGGGGTTTGCGCAGGCGCTGCCACAGATCCTGCGGTTCGCCGCTGAGCCACCAGGCCTTCAACTTGGCGAGCAGCAACTCGAATTCCCCGCCGGTCTCGCTGCGGGGGGGAACCTCCAGCACCAGGTCAACGCCGGGGGCTGGTGCGGGTGCGTCGACCATCGGTGCTGCGTCTGAGCAACGCAGAATGTACGCCCGCTGACCAGACAAGGCACGCCTGCCTGCGCCGGGGGCTCGCCCTGGCCAACGCCGCTCACAAATCGAGCGGCACCAAGCTCGAACGCTGGGGCAGCGGCTGCAGCGCGGGCTGCAACGGGACCGTGCCCTCCAGCAGCAGTCGGCTCAGCTGCTGGGCCGCGGCGGCGGCCAAACGAGGGCTGTGGGCTGGCGCGCAGCGCAGCTTGGCACCTTGAACCTCGATGACGCCCTGCTGCAGCTGGGCATAACTGACCTGCCCCAGCAGGGGCTTGATTCGCCGCGGGATCGCCAGATCCAGCACGGGCGCCACCAGCTGGGCCGCCGCCTGCGCCGCCTGAGCGGCGATCGCCCGATCGAGCAGCAGCACCGGGACTGCAACGGCAATCAACAGGGTGGCGCCGTGGCCCTCGAGGTAACAGCCATGGACCAACTCGGGCCGCAACGCGACCAGATCGACGCTGACCGCGGCGCTGGCCCCTGGCACACAGGCGTGGCCGCTGGGCAAGCGTTTGACATGGGGGTTGTGGCCACTGCCTGACCCAACCACGGTGCCCAGTCCGCCGCCCACCAGCACGGGCGAGCCCAGCCCCAGCTGCGACAACCCCGGCATGGTGAGGCCGATGCTGCCCGGGCCGCCACAGCAGTACAGGGCCGACACCAGGGGACCGAGCAGGGGGCCATGGGGGGTGCGCAGCAACCCCTCGGCACTGCTAACTGCCACGATGCCGTTCTCGGTAATGGCCCGATGCAGCAGCAGACGGGCCCCAGCCAGTTGCTCGAGTCCAAGACTACCGCTCAGGTCGCCACGGGGCTGCAGGGTTGTTGTTTCCCCCAGGGCTGAGACCGCCACGCGGCGTTGGGCCAGCAGATCGGCCAGCACCTGGGCACCGCTGCGCCGCCCCGGGTCGGCCAAGCCGCCGCCCAACGGCAGGGTGACATCGACCGCGCCGCCCCCGACCAGCGCCGGCACACCGCCAAACTGAAGCTCGCGCAGGCGAATGGGGGGATCGACCAGCCCCAGGCTGAGCTGCACGGCCCCTTGATCGGTCAGCACGGCGTCGGCGGCAGCGACCACATCGATCTGCCGGTAGGCCTGATCGAGCCCCACCTCGCTCACCAAGTTGGCAAAGGCTGCAGCGGTGCAGACGCGCAGGTCCCCAGAGCGTTGCCGTTGGCGCATCGCCTCTACGCTGCGACCAGCGGCAGGATCGAGATCAGCGCGCGGGGGGGACATCGCTCAGGGCTTGCATCAGGGCTAGGGATCGGCTCACCCGACGGACCGGTTCAACGCGGCGGGTTTCGATAGAATGGGGGGTGTTCAGGATGGGCTTGCATGGCGGATCCAACCGGATCAGGCAATTCCGGCGATTCCGGCAACGATCCCAACTCACGGGTCATCCAGACCGATCTCCGCAACGAGATGTCGCGCTCCTACCTGGAGTATGCGATGAGTGTGATCGTGGGGCGGGCCCTGCCCGATGCCCGCGACGGTCTCAAACCCGTGCATCGCCGCATCCTCTACGCGATGTACGAGCTGGGTCTCACCAGCGACCGCCCCTACCGCAAGTGTGCCCGTGTGGTCGGCGAGGTGCTGGGCAAATACCACCCCCACGGCGATACGGCGGTGTACGACGCCCTGGTGCGCATGGCCCAGGACTTCTCGATGCGCATGCCCCTGATCGATGGGCACGGCAATTTCGGCTCGGTGGACAACGACCCGCCGGCGGCGATGCGCTACACCGAATCGCGGCTGCAGGCGCTGACGACCGACAGCCTGCTGGAGGACATCGAAGCCGAAACCGTCGACTTTGCCGACAACTTCGACGGCTCCCAGCAGGAGCCGACGGTGATGCCGGCCCGCATCCCCCAGCTGCTGCTCAACGGCTCCTCGGGGATTGCCGTGGGCATGGCCACCAACATCCCGCCCCACAACCTGGGCGAGCTGATCGACGGACTGCTGGCCCTGATCGCCAACCCCGAGATCACGGATCGGGAGCTGATGGCGATCATCCCCGGCCCTGACTTTCCCACCGGCGGTCAGATTCTGGGCCGCAGTGGGATCCGCGAGACCTACACCAGCGGCCGCGGCTCGATCACCATGCGCGGCGTGGCGGCGATCGAAACGATCGAAGCGGCCGGCCGCCCCGATCGCGACGCGGTGATCATCACCGAGCTGCCCTACCAAACCAACAAGGCCGCGCTGATCGAGCGCATCGCCGAGCTGGTCAACGACAAAAAGCTCGAAGGGATCGCCGACATCCGCGATGAAAGCGACCGCGATGGCATGCGCGTCGTGATCGAACTGCGGCGCGATGCCTATCCGCAGGTGGTGCTGAACAATCTGTTCAAGCTCACGCCCCTGCAGAACAACTTCAGCGCCTACATGCTGGCGCTCGTCAAAAGCGAACCGGTGCTGCTGACCCTGCGCAAGATGCTGCAGGTGTTTCTCGAGTTCAGGATCGAGACGATCGAGCGGCGCACGCGCTATTTCCTGCGCAAAGCCGAAGAGCGCGACCACATCCTGCTGGGCCTGCTGCTGGCCCTCGATCAGCTCGACCCGATCATCGCCCTGATCCGCGCCGCGTCGGACACCGCCACAGCCCGGGCCCAACTGCAGGAGCGCCATGGCCTTAGCGAGATTCAGGCCGACGCGATCCTGCAGATGCAACTGCGGCGGCTCACGGCCCTGGAGGCCGACAAGATTCGCCTCGAGCACGAGGATCTGGTCGCCAAGATCGCCAATTACAAGGACATCCTTGGCCGGCGTGAGCGCGTTCTTGGGCTGATCACCGACGAACTGGGCGCGATCCGCAGTCGCTATGACTCGCCGCGGCGCACCGAAATTCTCGATATCGAAGGTGGCCTCGACGACATCGACCTGATCGCCAACGAACGCTCGGTCGTGCTGCTGACCGAGAACGGCTACCTCAAGCGCATGCCCGTCAGCGAATTTGAGGCCACCAGCCGCGGCACCCGCGGCAAGGCCGGCACCCGCAGCCAGGGCGAGGAGGCAGTCAAGCTGTTCATCAGCTGCAACGACCACGATTCGTTGTTGCTGTTCTCAGACCGGGGCGTGGTCTACACCGTGCCGGCCTATCGGGTGCCGATCTCGAGCCGCAGTGCCAAGGGCACGCCGATCGTGCAATTGCTGCCGATCCCACGCGAAGAGCAGATCACCTCGCTGCTGGCGGTGAGCGAATTTGCCGAAGACGCCGTTCTGGTGATGCTCACCAGCGGCGGCTACATCAAACGCACCCGGCTGTCGGCCTTTGCCAACATTCGCTCCAACGGGTTGATCGCCATCTCGCTGGAGGAGGGTGATGCCCTGACCTGGGTGCGACTGGCCCAACTGGGCGACAGCCTGTTGATCGGCTCCCGCAACGGCATGACGATCCACTTCAGGCTGTCCGATGAAGAGCTCAGACCGCTTGGGCGCACGGCCCGCGGGGTGCGGGCCATGAACCTGCGACCCGGCGATCACCTGGTCAGCATGGATGTCCTGCCTGTCGAGCTCGCCGATCGGGTCGAGGTCTCGGCGGGCGGCGGCGATGACGACAACGACAGCGATGACGTTGCCCAGAGCGAGGGTCCCTGGGTGCTCGTGGCCAGTGCCAGCGGCCTGGGCAAACGGGTGCCTGTCGATCAGTTCAGGCTGCAGAAACGGGCCGGCATGGGCCTGCGCGCCATGAAGTTCAGGCGCGAGGGCGACGTGCTGGTCGGCCTCAAGGTGCTCGGCGCCGGCGAGGAATTGCTGCTGGTGAGCGAACGGGGTGTGATCGTGCGCATGCAGGCCGATGCGATTCCCCAGCAATCGCGAGCAGCCACTGGCGTACGACTGCAAAAACTCGATGCCGGCGACCGCCTCGCCGAAGTGGTGCTGGTGCCGCCCGCACACGATGACGAGAGCGACGTCGCGATCGATGGCGTCGACATGGCTGCCGGCGATCCGCCGGCAGAGGTCTCCTGAGCCGACGGTTCACAACAGGCGCGGCGATGGCGATCCACTCACAACCAGGTGGCGATCTCTGGATCGCCAACACGATCAGCGACCTGATTCAGGGGGACGTGCGCGAGCACCTGCCGCTCAAGCGCATCCCCCTGGCGGGTGATGTGTTGGGCATGGGAACCACCACCAGCATCGACAACGGCGAACTGACCTTTCTGCACCAAGCGGAACAGAGGACCGCGATCTGGAAATGCCAGGCCATCGATGGCAGTGTCCGCGAGTTGCGGAGTGGCGACGGCAGCGGCCATTTCCCCTATGTCTGCTTCAGCAGTGATGTCAGCGATTCCCGCGTTCCCGTCGCTGTGGAGGAACTGGGCCAGACCCGGGGCCGGCATCTCCAGGATCTGGTCGGCGAGGCCATCAGCCTCACCCGTGAGCGCGGCGCGTTGGCCGATGCTCCGATCTATGGGTTGAGGCTGGTCACCCGCTGGGAGACCCTGATCATCACCGTGGCCTCCAAGCTGTGCATGGGTCAGCAACGGCGCAACACCGCCATTGCGAGCAGTGCGGCCAGCGGTGCCACCGCCAGCCGCTCGATCTACGAGCTGCTGCAGCATTACCGCCTGGCAGCCGAAGATCCGGGCCAGGCCGACGACCCGATCCGCTACCTGGGGCGCTCGCTGCAGTGGGACTGCTGCGGCTTCTGGGACAACGACCCCACCACGGGGCGCGTGACGGTGCCCACAGCGGGTGCCAACCTGCATCTGCATGGCTGCAGCACCGACCTGCGGTTTGGGGGGCACCTGCACCATGAACACGACGGCACCTGCCTGCAGCAGCTCGAACGCCTGGTCCTGTACCCGATCCAGCGGGTCCATCGACTCGCCAGTGACCTCGGCGTTGAGGCCCTGCGCTACAGCGAGGGGGCGATCCAGTTCACGATCGCCAATCGCGGATCGATGGATGTCAGCGACGTTGGCGTTGCGGTGGTCGACGACGACTGCTACAGCTCCCATCGCTACCTGCGTTTGCCCTGGCTGAGCGCTGGTGAGAGTGAGACATTTCAGATCGACCTGACCCTGCCCCCTGGTGCCCACCGTCTCGAGGTCATCGCTGACCCTGAGCGCCACATTCTCGAAGAGGCTGCCCTGCAGCAGAACAACAGGATGGCCATCGATCTGGTCTTGCCGAGTTGCTGACGACAAACGCGAGCGTCGATGTGCTGGTGGTCGGTGCGGGGCCGGCGTCACTGTGCATCGCCGCAGCGCTGCTCGACCAGGGCCTTGAGGTCGGTGCTGTCGCACCCGAATCGCCGCAGACGCCATGGCAGAACACCTACGGCATCTGGGGGCAGGAGGTTGATGCGCTGGGCCTGCAGCACCTGCTGCAGTACCGCTGGAGCGACACCG
>VGQR01000104.1 GCA_016882345.1 Cyanobacteria bacterium K_DeepCast_35m_m2_023 | reverse complement strand
GCTGCGGCGCCAATCAGGCGGCGGTGATCGCCTACACCAACCCGGGTGCGCGGGTGGTGGGGATCGATGTCAGCCAGCCCTCCCTCGACCATCACCGCTGGCTGCAACAGCAGCACGGACTGAGCAACCTCGAACTGCAGTGCCTGCCGATCGAAGCGCTTGAGTCCCTCGAGCGCCGCTTTGACCTGATCATCTCGACCGGTGTGGTTCACCATCTGGCCGATCCGGTGCAAGGCCTCAAGGCGCTGGGTACCTGCCTCAATCCCGACGGCGTCATTGCGCTGATGCTCTACGCCCGCTACGGACGCAGCGCCGTCGAGATGATGCAAGGGGTGTTCCGCGACCTTGGGCTGGGGCGAGATGGGGACTCAGTGGAGACGGTCAAGCAGGCACTCGCCGTGCTGCCGCACGACCACCCCCTGAGGACTTACTTCACCATCGCCCCCGATCTGGCCTATGACGCGGGCCTGGTCGACACGTTTCTGCACGATCGCGACCAGAGCTACAGCGTCGATGACTGTCTTGGGCTGGTCCGGGCGGCCGGTCTGGTCTTTCAGGACTGGTTTCTGAAAGCCCCCTATTACCCACTCACACCGCTGCAGGGTGGAACGGGCCGCTTCTGGGAGGCGGTCGCCGACCTGCCGTTGGCGCAACAGTGGTCGGTGATGGAGCGCATCAACACGCGCAACGCCTGCCACTACTTCTTGGCTTGCCGCCCCGAACGACCGTGCCAGAGCCATTGGATTGATTTCAACCGGGCCACGGCCTGGGATTACGTGCCCAGCTTTCGTTACCGCTGCGGTGTCAGCGAAGGTCAGATCGTGAGCCCCGGCTGGACCTTGCCCCTTGAGTCGTGGCAGGCCGGCGTGCTTGAGCTCATCGACGCACAACGCTCGATTGCAGCGATCGCATCCCATCAGGATGTCTCGACCACGGCCGAGGTGATGGGGCTGGTTCAATCGCTCTGGCAGTGGGATGTGTTGGCGATGGGGATCCCGGCTTGAAGGCTGGCAGCCGAAGTTTCAGCTGGCCAGCTGGCGCAGCTTGCTGGCGACCCTGGCCCGACGTAAACTCCTGTTGCGTTCGGCTCCGCTCTCGGTTGCCGTGACGGCTGACTCGGGATTCTGCAGGCGCACCAGCTCGCGGCGGCCGCCCAGCACCACCTGGCTAAGATCGCGCAGGCGGCCTTCCAATTCACCCAGCACCTGCTCGGCGTAACGGTTGGCGCCATCGACGACGCCGGCGGCCTCCTGACGGCTGCGGGCCACCAGGGCATCGCACTGCTGCTGGGTCTGCTGGCGGAACTGCAGGGCATCGTTCTGCAGGCGTTCTGCCTCGGCCTGGCTGGCCTGCTGCACCCGCAGTCCTTCGTGGCGGATCTGCTCGAGCTCTGCCATGGCCTGCTGGCGGTTGCGGTCGTGCTGCTCGATCAGCAGGCGCTGGCGCTCGGCAGCCTCCTGCTCGAGCTGCTGCCGGCGCGCCGCAAATTGCTGTTCCATCTGGGCCAGACGGGTCTGGTGCTCCTGTTCGGCCTGGGCGGCCTGCTGACGCGTCTGCAGCACCAGCTGATCGCACTGCTGACGGGCCTGCTCGCGCAGTTCGAGCACCTGCCGCTCGGCTTCCTGGCGGATCGCGGCCGCGTTGATCAGTTGTTCGCGCTCACGCCGAGCCGCCGCCAGGATCTCTTCGGCCTGCTGGCGGGCCTTGCTGATGAACTCGTCCTTTTGGCCGAGCAGCTCCCTGGCCAGGCCCAGCTGGAGTGGAATGGCCTCGCGCAGGGCATCGATCACCTCGAGGGCGTCGGTCTCGTTGACCAGGCGTCCGCCGCTGAAAGGAATGCGGCTGCCGTCCAGCACCACCTCTTCGAGCTGGTCCAATTGATCCAGCACCGTGATCTGCGGGTCGGCCATCTCAGCGTTCTTCGGATGTCCGATTTAAGAGCCTGTCGAGGTCCTCTGCCACTCCCTGGGGCACCATGTGTCGGACATCCCCACCAAAGCGCGCCACCTCTTTCACGACCGAGCTGCTGAGAAAGCTGTGCTGGGTCGCTGTGGCCAGAAAGATCGTTTCGATGTCCGGGGCCAGGCTCTTGTTGGTGTGAGCGATCTGCAACTCGAATTCGAAGTCGCTCAACGCCCGCAATCCGCGCAGGATCACCTGGGCGCCGCAGGACCTGGCGTACTGAACCGTCAGTCCGTTGAAACTGCCCACTTCCACCCCTGAAAGGTGAGCGGTCGCAGCGGCGATCTGCCCCAGCCTTTGCTCCAGGGCAAAGGCCGGCGTCTTGCTGGGGTTTTGCAGCACAGCGACCACCACCGCCTCGAACAGGCCGCTGGCCCGTTCAATCAGATCGAGATGGCCCAGGGTCAAGGGATCAAAACTGCCTGGATAGAGCGCGCGCATGGGCCGATCCGCTGACTGCTCAGCCTATGGCGGTCGATCGGGCCTTTCTAAAGTCAGACCAGTTCCCACCAGCCCATGGCCCTCAACGCCAGCCTCAATGCCGAGGCCAAGAAGACCCTGCTGCGCAAGATCCCCCACGGCGTGTTCATCTGCGGGGTGGCCGAAGCCGACGAGGTCAACGGCTTCACGGCCAGTTGGGTCACCCAGGGCAGCTTTGAACCCCCGCTGGTGGTGATGGCGGTGCGGGCCGACAGCACCAGCAACGGCATCATCCAGCGCACCGGCCGCTTCTCCCTCAACGTGCTCAAGGCCGACCAGAAGGATCTGGCTGCCGTGTTCTTCAAGCCCCAGAAAGCGATGGGCGGCCGCTTCGATGCGGCACCCTTCAGCCTGGGCGAGCTGGGACTGCCGATCCTCGACGATGCCCTTGGGGCTCTCGAATGCGAGCTGGTGGGCCAGGTGGCCGCCGGCGACCACACCGTGTTCGTCGGCGAGGTCAAGACGGCCACCCTGCATGCCGATGGCGCGGCACTCGAACTCTCCAGCACCGGTTGGCAGTACGGCGGTTGAGCGCCACACCCCTGATTCAGGACAGCACACGCCTCAAGGCCCGGCTGGCGGAGGTTCCCGCCGAGCCGGGTTGTTATCTGATGCGCGACGTCGAGGACCGCATCCTCTACATCGGCAAGGCCAAGGTGCTGCGCAACCGCGTGCGCAGCTATTTCCAGAGCGGCAGCGGCCACGGCCACAGCCCCCGCATCCGGTTGATGGTGCGGCAGGTCTGCGAGATCGAGTTCATCGTCACCGACTCCGAGGCCGAGGCCCTGGCGCTGGAGTCGAACCTGATCAAACAGAACCAGCCGCACTTCAATGTGCTGCTGAAGGACGACAAGAAATACCCCTACCTCTGCATCACCTGGAGCGAGGCTTACCCGCGCATTTTCATCACGCGGAGGCGGCGGTTTCGTTCACCGCTCGATCGCTTTTACGGCCCCTATGTGGATGTGGGTCTGCTGCGCCGCACCCTGGCCTTGGTGAAGCGGGTGTTTCCGCTGCGGCAGCGGCCACAGCCCCTGTACAAGGACCGCACCTGCCTCAACTTCGACATCGGCCGCTGCCCGGGGGTGTGCCAGCAGAAGATCAGCTCGGAGGCTTACCACCAGACCCTCCAGCAGGTGGCGATGGTGTTCCAGGGTCGCAACGACGAGCTGCTCGAGCTGTTGAGCGCCCAGATGGAGCGCTATGCCGAGCGGCTCGATTTTGAAAGCGCGGCGCGGGTGCGCGACCAGATCCAGGGGCTCGACACACTCACCGCCGATCAGAAGATGAGCATCGGCGACAGCTCCGTCAGCCGTGATGTGATCGCCCTGGCCTGCGATGCCCGTGTGGCCGCGGTGCAGCTGTTCCAGATGCGTGCCGGCAAGTTGGTGGGCCGGCTGGGCTACACCGCCGATGCGGTGGCCGCCGATGGACAGCCGCTGGACCACGGCCGGATTCTTCAGACCGTGATCGAAGAGCACTACAGCCAGGTGGAAGGGGTTGAGATTCCGCCGGTGCTGCTGCTGCAGCAAGGCCTGCCCCAGCAGGAGCTGATCGGCGAGTGGCTGGCCGAGCAGCGCGGGCGCAAGGTCAGGCTCGAGGTGCCCCAGCGCCAGCAGAAGGCCGACCTGATCGAGCTGGTGGTGCGCAACGCCAGCTATGAGCTGCAACGCGCCCAGCGCGCCAGCGAACAGAACCTGCTGGCCACCGAAGACCTGGCCCAATTGCTCGACCTGCCCACACCGCCGCGGCGCATCGAGGGCTACGACATCAGCCACATCCAGGGCAGCGACGCCGTCGCCTCCCAGGTGGTGTTCATCGACGGGCTGCCGGCCAAGCAGCACTACCGCAAATACAAGATTCGCAGCGCCGCCGTACGCGCCGGCCACTCGGACGACTTCATGAGCATGGCCGAAGTGATTCGACGTCGCTTCAGGCGCTGGGCCCAGGCCAAGGCCGAAGGGGCCGATCTGCACGCCCTGCGGCGCGCCACAGGCACCGCCCTGCACACCGGTGGCCTCGGCGACTGGCCCGATGTGGTCATGATCGACGGGGGCAAGGGCCAGCTCTCGGCCGTCATGGAAGCGCTGCGGGAGCTGGACCTGCACGAGGACCTGGTGGTTTGCTCGTTGGCCAAGCAGCGTGAAGAGGTGTTTGTGCCCGGGGCCAAGGAGCCTCTCGAGAGCGAACCCGACCAGCTGGGGCTACAACTGCTGCGCCGCCTGCGCGACGAGGCCCACCGCTTTGCCGTGAGCTTCCACCGCCAGCAGCGGGGTGAGCGCATGAAGCGCTCTCGCCTGTCCGATATTCCTGGCTTGGGTCCGCGCCGGGTGCGCGAGCTGCTGGCTCACTTTCGCTCGATCGATGCCATCCAGCTGGCCAGCCCCGAGCAGATCGCGGCCGCACCAGGCCTGGGGCCAGCGCTGGCCCAGCAGGTCTGGGCCTATTTCCACCCCAGCGATGACGACCAAGGTCCCACCATGGACCCCGAAGATGGGGCCTTGGCCGAGCTGGCATCTTGAGGCGCCCGTTGTTGACGATTGTGTGGCGCCTTGTGCTGCCCCTGGCCCTGGTGTTGGGGTCGCTGCTGGCCACTGGGCACCCCGCTGCGGCAGCACCGGGGTTGTGTGTTGGACCGGTCTGCGGCGACCAGTTCCAGCGCAGCAGCGCCTACCCCTGGCAGTTGCGGTTGCGGGTCAGCGACCAGCAGGGCCGGCACGAACGGCTGCTGATCGACTGCCGCAACGGTGTGGTCAGCCCCCTGGAGGGACCGGTCGAACGCGGCTATGCGGGGGCGGTGGCCCGCCGCGCCTGCCGGCTCGATGACGCGGTGTTGCGCCGCTCTGCCGCATGACCATCGGCATCTGGGTGTTGGGCGATCAGCTGTCGGCCGGCCAATCGGCCCTGGCTGCGCTCGAGACACACCAGGGCGCCTGCCGGGTGCTGCTGATCGAGAGCACCGCGGTCCTGCGGTGGCGCCCGTACCACCGCCAGAAACTGGTGTTGGTGTGGAGCGCGATGCGGCACTTCGCAGCCGAACTGGTGGCCAGTGGTTGGTCGGTGGACTACCGCGAGGCTGACAGCTTCAGCGCCCCTTTGCGCGCCTGGATTGAGGAGCACGGCATCGCCGAGCTGCATGTGATGGAGCCAGCCGAGCGCCCATTCCGGCAGGCGATCGACAAACTCTGGGCAAGCCAGAGCGAACCAGCAGCCCGTTCCCAGCAGCAGCAGCGGGCCCTGCCGCCGCTGACCTGGCACCCTTCCAACGCCTTTTTGTGGAGCCGCGAGGACTTTGCGGCCTGGGCCCGGCCCTACAAGCAGCTGCGCATGGAGCTGTTTTACCGCGAGGGCCGCAAGCGCTTCGGGGTGCTGATGGACGGCGCCGGCCAGCCGCTTGGCGGCCAATGGAACTACGACCACGACAACCGCAAGGCCCCGGCCAAGGGGCTGCGGGGACCCGAGCCGCTGGAGTTTGACCCCGACGCGATCACGGCCGCCGTGATCGTCAAGGTCAGGGACCTTGACGCCGAGCGGGCCAAGGCCGGGCTGTCGCCGCTGCCTGGAACCCTCGAACCGTTCCGCTGGGGGGTCTGCCGCCAGCAGGCCCTGGCCGTGCTCGAGCACTTCATCAGCACCCGGCTCGACGGTTTTGGCCCGTACCAGGACGCCATGGTGAGCGGTCAGAGCACGCTCTGGCATGCGCTGTTGTCGCCCTACCTTAATTTGGGGCTGTTGCACCCGCTCGAGGTGATCCGCCGCCTCGAGCAGGCCGGGTTGGAGCGCAACACCCCCCTGGCCTGCCTTGAGGGGGTGATTCGGCAGATCTTGGGATGGCGCGAATACACCCACGGGCTCTACTGGTGGTTCGGCCCCGACTACCCCCAGCACAACCATTTTCAGGCCAGCAGCCCATTGCCGCAGTGGCTCGAGCAGCTCGGCGGCAGCGGCATGGCCTGCATGGACACGGTTCTGGGCGAGATCGCTGCCAACGGCTACGCCCACCACATTCAGCGGCTGATGGTGCTGGCCAACTACGGCCTGTTGGCGGGCCTCGATCCCCAGGCCTTGACAGCCTGGTTTCACCGCCAGTTCATCGATGGTTATGACTGGGTGATGCAGACCAACGTGCTCGGCATGGGCCTGTTCGCCGACGGCGGCAGGCTCGCCAGCAAGCCCTACGCCGCCAGCGGGGCTTACATCAACCGCATGAGCACCTACTGCAAGGGTTGCCGCTACAACGTCAAACAGCGCAGTGGGCCAGAGGCCTGCCCGTTCAACAGCCTGTATTGGGACTTTCTGGCACGCCACAGCGCCCAACTCAAAGCCAACCCACGCATGGCCTTGGTGATGAAGCAACTCGAGAAACTGGCGCCTACCGAGCTGGAGGCGATCCGATCGACAGCTGCAATCAGAATGCTGAATTCGAGCCAGACCGTTGCCTGACCTGCGCACCACGTT
>VGQR01000103.1 GCA_016882345.1 Cyanobacteria bacterium K_DeepCast_35m_m2_023 | reverse complement strand
CATAAATCAGGCTGCGTGCAAGCTGCGATCAAGCTGCGGTCGCGGAGATTGGTCCGCTACATGCCGCCATTGTTGTCATGGCATTCATGGCATCAAAAAAGCGGCTCCCGAAAGAGCCGCTTGACACCCATAAAGATGGATATTGGAACTGTTGTCGAATTGGGCAACAGTTTCAGAGGGGGTGGAAGAGAAGGTCGGGGAAGAACCGATTGAACTCGATCATGATGCCGGCGGTCACGGTGAACCAGATCGCCGCAAACACAGGGGCAGTGGTCAGAAACTTTTTCATGGCTGATGGAGCAACGTGGACGGATGGAATTGGATCCAATAACCCAGTGACTGGGTTCAGCGGGGTGACACGGTCACCTTGTGATCGGCTTCCAGCAGCTTGCCGCTCTTGAATTCACCCAGGGCAGCCAGCGGCCAGGAGGCAGCACCGGTCGTGCACTTCAGGGCGAGGGGAACATCGATCTGGATCTCATGCATGGCCGCATCCTTGCGGCTGCGCACGGCGATGATGTAGCTGCGACCGGCCCAACCGATGCAACCAGCGATGTAAAGGAAGGCGATGCCAGGGATCATGAAATCACCGGCATGGCTCCAACGGCCATCGACGATCAGATGGGGCAGACCATCGGCCCCGCAGACCGCCTGGCTGTACATGGCGAAGCGAGCTTTGGCCTGATCGGTCTTGGCGGCAGCGGCCCGTTGCTGGAAACGAGCACTCTCACTGCAAGGAGTGAGGCCGGCAACGTCAGCATGGGCGGCGGGCGCCACGCCGATCAACAGAAAAACGGAAAGCAGTGCTGCGAACAGCCGGGGAAAGAGACGGCGCATCGGGTCGAGCCGCAGGGCAAGATGTCACTCGAGGACAGTAGGTGAGATACACAGGATCGATGCCCACAGTCCTGGCCCTCGAAACAAGTTGTGACGAGTCGGCTGCTGCCCTGGTGCGCGATTGCACCGTGCTGGCGAGCGCCGTGGCGTCCCAGGTCGACGAACACGCGCGCTGGGGTGGTGTGGTTCCCGAGATCGCCTCGCGTCGCCATGTCGAGGCGCTGCCGGGCTTGATTGAGCAGATCATGGATGGCAGCGGCCTGACCCTGGCCGACCTCGATGGCATCGCGGCCACGGTGGCCCCCGGCCTGGCGGGCGCCCTGCTGGTGGCGTCGGTGACGGCACGCACCCTGGCCCGGCTGCACGACAAGCCTTTTCTGGGGATCCATCACCTGGAAGGCCATCTCTGTTCGGCGCAGCTCGAGATGGATCCCCCCTGCCCCCCTTATCTGGTGCTGCTGGTCAGCGGCGGCCACACCGAACTGGTGCGGGTCGATGGGCCTGGCCACTACACACGCCTGGGCCGCAGCCACGACGATGCGGCCGGCGAAGCCTTCGACAAGGTGGCGCGATTGCTCGGTCTGGGCTATCCCGGCGGTCCGGCGATCGCCGCCGCGGCAGCAACCGGCAACGCCCAGCGGTTTGTCCTTCCCCAGGGAAAGGTGTCGCGGCCCCAGGGGGGCTACTACCCCTACGACTTCAGCTTCAGCGGTCTCAAGACGGCGATGCTGCGGCAGGTGCGGGCCCTGGAGGCCACGGGTGAGCCGTTGCCCCTGGCCGATCTGGCCGCCAGCTTCGAGCAGGTGGTGGCCGAGGTGCTGGTGGAGCGCAGTTGCCGCTGCGCGCAGGATCAGGGGCTGCCGACCCTGGTGCTGGTGGGAGGCGTCGCCGCCAACCGACGCCTGCGGGCCCTGCTCGAGCAGGGCTGCCAGCAACGCGGGCTGCAGTGGCGTTTGGCGCCGCTGGCGTACTGCACCGACAACGCCGCCATGATCGGCGTGGCCGCCTGCCAGCGTCTGGCGCAGGGCAGCAGCAGTGCCATCGAGCTGGGTATTGCCGCGCGCTGGCCGCTCGAAGCAGCGGCGCAGCTGTTGGCCAACCCGGCTCCCTTCTAATTCCCATTAGGGTGGTCGGGTAGGTGGCACTGGCGCCATGGAACCCGCTGATCAGGAACCGGTGAGTCCCCATGAGCTCAACGCCTGGCGCCGCGGCTTCACTCCCCAGGCCGAGATCTGGAATGGGCGCCTGGCCATGCTGGGACTGTCGGTCGGACTGAGTGTCCTGCTGATCGCCCGGCTGGCCAACCCCTGATTCGGGCCCCAACCGTTGCTGGTCGGGGCACCCCCATCAGGTGCGTCCCCTCAGGGCCTGGGCCAGCTCGTTGGGCTTGAGACTCTGGGCCAGGGCATCGTCGGCTGTGCAGCGTCCGTCTTCCACCAGCTTTTGCAGGGCCTGGTTGGCGGTCTGCATGCCATCAAAGCCGCTGCGGCCCATGATTTCTTCAATGGCATCCAGTTCACCGCGCACGATGTAGTCCTTGCAGGCATCGGTGTTGATCAAAATGTCGTGGTAAGCGCAGCGTTTGCCATCGCTGGTCTTGAGCAGGCCTTGGGCCACCACCCCCAGCAGCGACTCGGAGACCGAACGGCGAATGGCGTCCTGCTCTGCAGCCGGATAAATCCCCAGGATGCGTTCGATCGTCTTGACCGCCGAGTTCGTGTGCAGGGTGCCGAACACCAGGTGGCCGGTCTGGGACGCCTCGATCGCCGTCGCCAGGGTTTCCTGGTCGCGGATCTCCCCAATCAGAATCACATCGGGGTCTTCACGCAGGGCCGCCCGCAGGGCGTTGTGAAACACCTTGGTGTGCAGGCCAACCTCGCGGTGCCGCACCAGCGACTGACGACTGTCGTGGACGAACTCAACCGGATCCTCAATCGTGAGGATGTGGCGCGCCATGTTGCCGTTGATCCAATCGATCATGGCGGCCAGGGTCGTGCTCTTGCCCGAGCCGGTGGGGCCGGTGACCAGGATCAGGCCCTTGGGACGTGCCGCCAGCTCCCGCAGCACATCGGGCAACTTGAGATCCTCCAGGCTGGCGATCGTCTGGGGGATCAGACGCAGCACCATCGCCTGGCCGCGCAGCGAATCGAGCAGGTTGATGCGCACCCGCACGAAGCTGAAGGCGTGGGAGCCGTCGTACTCCTTGTCGCGCTGAAAGCTGTCGATGTCGGCCGGGCTGAGGATCTCCCGCAGCCAGCGGCCAAAGGTGGCGCCATCGGTTACGGGCCAACCGGTGCGCAGCATCTCGCCGCGGGCCCGGTAGCGCGGCTCTTCGCCGACGCCCAGATGGACATCGGAATGCCCCTGGTCATAGGCGATGCGCACGATCTCCTCGAGGGTGGCGGGCCCAGCGGATGTCGACGTCGGGGCGGCCATCCCAGGCCGGGGCGCCGCAGGAACCGCAGGGACTCCGCCGGGGAATGGATTGACGGGAAACGGCGTGGCCGCGGGCGCCCCGCTGCCGCCCGGGAAGGGACTCGTGCGGGGGAAGGGACTGGAGGCATCCGGCGGCGTCATCGCGGCGTTCACTGCTGCGGAGCCCCAGCTTCGCGCCAATCGTCCCAATTGTCATGAGACAGTGGTTGTGGTGCGCTGCGCAGCCTTGTCGCCCCTTCCGATGATCACCCCGCTGGTCACGATCGTGCTGGGCACCCGGCCAGAAGCAATCAAGCTGGCTCCGGTGATCCTGGCGTTTCAGCAATCGCCCCAGTTCAATACCCGGGTGGTGCTCACCGGGCAACACCGCGAGATGGTGAGCCAGGTCATGCACCTGTTTCAAATCAGTGCTGACCATGACCTGGCACTGATGGCACCGAAGCAGACGCTGACCCACATCACCTGTGCAGCCCTCGAGGGCCTCAAGCGGGAGTTCGAGACCCAGCGGCCCGATCTGGTGCTGGTGCAAGGCGACACGACCACGGCCTTTGCTGCGGCCCTGGCCGCCTTTTACGAGCAGATCCCCGTCGGCCACGTCGAAGCGGGCCTGCGCACCGACAACCTGCTGGATCCCTTTCCCGAAGAAGCGAACCGTCGGTTGATCTCGCAACTGGCCCAGCTGCATTTCGCCCCCACCGAGCGCTCAGCCGCCAACTGCCGCGCTTCTGGGGTGGTGGGTCAGGTCATGACCACAGGCAACACCGTCATCGACGCCCTGCTGCTGATGGCGGCCAAGGCGGCACCGTTTGCGCAGCAGGGGCTCGACCTGGGCCGGCAGCGATTGATCCTGGTGACGGTCCACCGCCGCGAGAACTGGGGCGAGCGGCTGCAGTCGATTGGCCAGGGCTTGCTGCAACTGCTTGAGCGCTACGACGATGTGGTGATCCTGCTGCCGCTGCACCGCAACCCCACGGTGCGCGAGCCGCTGCAGGCCCTGCTGGGTGAGCATCCCCGCGCGATTCTGGGCGAGCCGCTCGACTACGACCGGCTGGTCGCCGCCATGCGCGAAGCAACGCTGGTGCTCACCGATTCGGGCGGCCTGCAGGAAGAGGCACCCGCCCTAGGCAAACCGGTCCTGGTGCTGCGGCGCACCACCGAGCGACCCGAGGCGGTCGATGCCGGCACCGCCCGCCTGATCGGCACGGACAGCGCCTACATCGTGCGCGAAACCAGCCGGCTGCTCGATGATCCCCAGGCCTACGAGGCAATGGCGCGGGCCCACAACCCCTTTGGCGACGGCCAGGCGGCGGGCCGCATCGTCGAAGCGGCCCAGCAGCTGCTGCTCAGCAGACCGGGCTGAGCACTGCTAACTAGGCCAGAGCAAGCGGCTCTAGCCGCCCTAGCGCTTGGTTTTGGCCCAGGGCGGCAAATCGGTGAAAAAGCGCGTGCCCGGCTGCAGCCCGGACAGGATCTGGGTGTTGCGGCCGCTGCTCATGCCCAGCTCCACAGGCTGGAACTTGGGCTGGTTGCGCTCGCCCACCAACAGTACCCCAGGTCGGCCGTCCTCGGTCACCACCGCGACGGTGGGCACCAACGTGCGCGCTGGGACCTGGCCAATCTGGAAGTCGACTTCGGCGGTCATGCCGATGCGCAACGCTGGAGCAGGCTGCACCAAGGCCAACCGCACCTCGAACGAGTTGACGTTGTTGGTCTTGATCGCCCGCGGGGCGATCTGGCGAATGCGTGCCGCAAAGCGCTGATCGGGGAACGCATCCACCTGCACGCTGGCGGTCTGACCGACGCGCAGGCGCCCCACATCGCTCTCGGGGACCTTGGCCACCACTTCGAGGCCGCGGGCCAGCTCAACAATCGACGAGCTGGTGGCCCCCAGGCTGCTCGAGGCCGTGGTGGTGGGCGTCACGAACGCACCGCGATCGGCGTATCGCTGGCTGATCAGGCCTGAGAACGGTGCCCGCACCACCAGGTCGGCCCGCTCGACGCCACGCTGCTCGAGCCGCTCGCGGGCGGCCACAACTGCGGCTCGATCGACCTCGTAGGCCGCAAAGGCGCGGTTGTAGTCGTCGGCGCTGATGGCCCCACTGCGGTACAGCTGGCGGCGACGCTGCCATTCGCCCTGGCTGCGCACCAGGTTGGCCTGGGCACTGCGCAGGTTGGCCTGCAGCTCCTGCAGCCGGTCGCTGAGATCGCCGGGATCCATTAGCGCAATGGCCTGGCCTTGACGCACCCGGTCCCCTTCATCGACATACAGCTGGGTCAGGACCCCCTGCCGTTTGGGGCTGAGGTTGACCCGCTCGATCGCGTCGAGTTCCCCGGTGGCCGAAATCAGACCGGGAAGGCTGCCCTGCTGGGCCGGCACCGTGTACCGGGCCAGGGAAGCCTGCTGCTGGCTGCTGCGGCGCCACTGCAACGCGCCGCCGCCGGCGACCACCAACGCCACCAGCGACACCCCCAGCCAAAGACGGCGCCGCTGCCACAGCGGCCGGCGCGCTGAGCGCGGCGATGGTTCGAGGGCGGTCAACTCGACGGACCGCGCTGCCGTCTCGGCCGGTTTGGGCGTCATCAAGGTCGGAATGGCCGTCGCTACCGCTGAGTCCAGTCTTGCTGGCCGGCGGCACACCTGTGGCCCCGTAGATTCCAACCATGCTCAAAGCCGGAATCGTGGGGCTGCCCAATGTGGGCAAGTCGACCCTGTTTAACGCCCTGGTGGCCAACGCCCAGGCCGAAGCCGCCAACTATCCCTTCTGCACGATCGAGCCCAACTCGGGCGTGGTGGCCGTGCCCGACCCTCGCCTGGATCAGCTGGCGAGCCTCAGCAAGAGCAAAGAGATCATCCCCACCCGGGTCGAGTTCGTCGACATCGCCGGTTTGGTCAAGGGGGCCAGCCAGGGCGAGGGCCTGGGCAACAAGTTTCTGGCCAACATCCGTGAGGTGGACGCGATCGTGCACGTGGTGCGTTGTTTCGAGAACGACGACGTCATTCACGTGTCCGGGTCGGTCGATCCCGTCCGGGATGCCGAAGTGATCAACCTAGAGCTGGGCCTGGCCGATCTCGCCCAGGTCGAAAAACGGCGCGAGCGACTGGTCAAGCAGGTGCGCACCAGCAAAGAGGCCCAGCTCGAAGACGCTGCCCTGGCCCGCATCCAGCAGGAGCTGGAGCAGGGCGGGGCAGCCCGCAACGTCGCGTTGAGTGAGGAAGAAGCGCCCTTGATCAAGCCGCTGGGTCTGCTGACCGCCAAGCCGATCATCTATGCCACCAACGTCAGCGAAGACGACCTCGCAACAGGAAACGCCTTCTGCACCGCGGTCTCTGAGCTGGCCGCCCAAGAAGGGGCGGGTACCGTCCGCATCAGCGCCCAAGTCGAGGCAGAACTGATCGAGCTGAGCGAAGCAGATCGGGCCGAATTCTTGACGGGCCTGGGGGTCAACGAAGGCGGACTAGCCAGCCTGATCCGTGCCACCTACACGCTGCTGGGTCTGCGCATGTACTTCACCACTGGCGAGAAGGAAACCCGCGCCTGGACCATCAAAGCGGGCATGAGTGCCCCCCAGGCCGCCGGCGTGATTCACACCGACTTTGAGCGCGGCTTCATCCGCGCCCAGACGATCGG
>VGQR01000102.1 GCA_016882345.1 Cyanobacteria bacterium K_DeepCast_35m_m2_023 | reverse complement strand
ACGAGCTCTCACTAGCATGTATGGTCTTGTGCGCTCAGAAGATCCTGATGCTCTTCCGCCTCTTTTTGTCACGATTTTTACTTGGTTCTGCATCTCCCAATGTTCACGCCCCATCTGGAGGGGGGGGCTCGCAAACATTTTGCAGCTTTAGACAGCCGATTTACTGGTGGCTGTATAGCTCAGCCGGTGAGGCGTGAACGCGCCGCCGGCTCAATGAATTCGGATCAAGCCGGAAGCTTTCTTTGTTCAGGAGTTCCTGATTAGCGAGGCCCCTTTGCTTTGTCCGAGCTTGAGATGTAGGATTTTAGCCTTGTTTGTATGAGATGGGAGCCATTCGCTGGGATCAGGTGCTCTGCCGTCAGACCACTTAGCGCAATTTCCCTAACATTGAGCCAGCCGGTTTCAGCATCAATCAATGCCTTGTATCCTTTCGCATTCGTTTTTGCGGTCCGGGCCGACGGCAAAAGTGGCACCTCATCATTTCCAAATATTATTGTTTTGGTGACTATATTGGAATTGATGATAAGCATACTTGAATTGCTCGCTTGCTATGAGTCCGATGCCATCGCAATGAACTCTTGATGACGACTCTCGCGATCCTCCAGGCCCGTACCACCTCCAGTCGCTTGCCAGGCAAAGTTTTGTTGCCAATTCTCGGCAAGCCGATGATTCTGCATCAGCTTGAGCGAGTCATGCGTAGTCGCGCGCTCGATCAGGTGGTGTTGGCCACCTCCATCGATCCAAGTGATGACGAATTGGCGGCACTTTGCTCGCAAGTCGGCTACCCAGTCTTCAGAGGCGATCTGCAGGATGTATTGGCCCGGTACCAGGCCTGCGCTGTTGCCAACGGTTGCGACACAGTTGTGCGTTTGACAGGTGATTGTCCTCTCAGTGATCCGGCTGTGATCGACGAAATCGTCGACGCATTTCATGCCGGCCAATGGGACTACCTGAGCAATTCTGCAGATGAGAAAGCCTTGACCGTGCCTGACGGCTGCGATGTTGAGGTGTTTCGACGTGAGCTCTTGGATCAGGCAGCGGCTCAGGCCGTCCTGCCCTCAGAACGGGAGCACGTCACGCCATGGATGCGCCGGCCAGACATGCCAATCCGTTCGGGGCATTACCGCCATCAAGAACCAACGCCCTTTTACCGGCTGACGGTCGACGACCCCAGGGATTTCGCATTGGTCAATGCCGTTTTTGAGGCCTTGGCGCCTGAAAAAGCGGACTTTGATCTGGCTGACGTGATCGCTTTTCTTGAACGCAATCCAGTGCTAGCGCACAGCAACCTAGACACTGTCCGGAACGAGGGCTATTTGCGCTCTGTTGCGGCGGACGCTTGACGAATGGTCATGGTCTTGCGATTGAGTGCAGTGTTGGAGCCTGCTGCCGCTGTGCGGATGCCCACAACGGTCGTGGGTGCTTTCGGTGAGAATGGGATAGGTATGAGCCTCGCCGGACCCCGATGAGCGTTGCGACCAGCACAAGATCGTTTCCTTGCTCAGAAGCACTGCTGGAGCAGGCCCTCTCTGCCATTCCTCTCGGAAGTCAGACCTTCAGCAAGAGCCTGACCCAGCTGCCTCGAGGTGTGAGCCCATTGTTTGTTGATCGTGCCGAGGGGGCGCGGTTTTGGGATGTCGATGGCCACCCGTATATCGACCTGACCAATGGGCTGGCCTGTGTCACCTTGGGCTACCGGCACACAACAGTGGACTCCGCTGTGCGGGCTCAGCTCGAGCGGGGGGTGAGCTTTTCGCTGCCCCACAGCCTCGAGCTGCGTGTCGCTGAGCGCATCATCGCCATGGTGCCCTGCGCCGAAATGGTGCGCTTTGCCAAAAATGGCACTGATGCCACCAGCGGGGCCATTCGTCTGGCCCGCTATTGCACCGGACGCGAGCGGGTGGCGATCTGCGGTTACCACGGTTGGCAGGACTGGAGCATCGGCACCACCTCGCGCCACGGCGGCATCCCTCAGGCGGTGCGGGATCTGAGCCATTCCTTCCCCTACAACAACCTCGAGGCCCTCGCTGCGGTTCTTGACAGCCACCCCGGTGAATTTGCCGCGGTGATCCTGGAGCCGATGAACGTCGCCTGGCCGCAGCCCGGCTATCTCGAGGGCGTACAGGCCCTCGCGCGTGAGCACGGCGCTGTGCTGGTGTTTGATGAAACCATCACAGGCTTCCGTTTTTCCAATGGTGGCGCCCAGGAGCTGTTTGGCGTCACTCCTGATCTGGCCACCTTTGGCAAGGGTTTGGCGAATGGGTTTCCGCTCTCAGCCCTGACCGGTCGGCGCGTGCTGATGGAGCGCATCAGCGAGATCTTCTTCAGCGGCACTTTCGGCGGAGAAACCCTGTCCCTCGCCGCTGCTGAAGCGGTGCTCGACACCCTGGCGCAGCAGCCGATCACGCAGCTGCTGTCGGATCGTGGCCAACAGTTGGCTGATCGGGTCGAAACAGTCATAGCCCATCAGGGCCTGGCTGAGGTATTTGGTCTCAGCGGTCATCCAAGTTGGAAGATCTGGTCGATCCGCAGTCACGCCAACGCCAGCGACTGGGACATCCGCACTCTGCTGTTGCAGGAGCTCTACGCCCGCGGCATTTTCACCATCGGCAGCCACAATATCTCGGCGGCCCATGACCAGGCCTGCCTCGATGCTGTCGTGGCGGCCTATGGCGAGGTGCTGCCCCTGCTGGCTCAGGCCCTTGCCAGCCCTGGTGGGGTCAGGCGTCTGTTGCGTTGCGAGCCCCTGGCTCCGTTGTTTCGGGTGCGCTGAGCAGCGTGGTCGTTGTTTTTCGCTGCGATGCCGGCCAGCAGATCGGTAGCGGCCATGTGATGCGCTGCCAAACCCTGGCCAAGCAGCTGCGGCGTCGGGGGGCCACTCCCCTGTTTGTGTGTCGCCAGCAGCCAGGGGATCTGTTGGCCCTAACAGCTCAGGACTTTCGCTGTCTGGTGCTACCGCCCCTGGCCGATCCCCAGGGCTGGCTGGGTTGCGATCAGCAAAGGGACGCCGACGAGACACTGGCGGCGATCGATCAGGCCGCACCCGAGTCCATCCAGTGGCTGGTGGTTGATCACTACGGGTTAGACGCACTCTGGCATCGCGCCGTTCGTGATCAGTTGAGGGCTTGGGGACATCAACCCAGACTTTTGGTGATTGACGATCTGGCGGATCGTCCACTCATGGCCGATCTGCTGCTGGATCAAAATCGACTTGATCCAGGGGCGGCCATGCAGTCCTATGCCCCCCTGGTGTCTGAACCATGCCGCTTTCTCCTCGGTCCTGCCTATGCCCTGTTGAGTGATGAATACCCACTGCTGCAGAGGCTTTTACCGGAGCGTCAAGGACCGCTGCAGCGGATCTTGCTCTTTTTTGGCGGCAGTGATCCAGCCAACTTGAGTGAGCGTTGCTTGGATGGCCTTTTGCATCCCACGCCATTGCCCTTGCAGCTCGACCTGGTGTTGGGTCTGGCCAATCCTCACCGTGATCGGATTAAAGCCCGGCTGGCGGATTGTCCACAGGTGCGACTGCATCAGCCCATGTCCAGCCTGGCTGGTTTGATGGTCCAGGCTGATCTCGCGCTCGGCGCTGGAGGAGTCAGCAGCTGGGAACGGGCTTGCTTAGGGCTGCCAACCTTGGTGTCCAGCTTGGCGGCCAACCAAGACGCCGTGATTGCGCAATTGGCGCAAGCTGGGGCCGCGATCGATCTCGGTCCCGCTGATCAGCTCACCGCCTCAGCCGTCCGTCGTGCGGTCGAATCGTTGCTGCAGCGACCGGAGCAATGGCAATCGCTCTCCCACAGGGCCCGTGGCTTGACCGACGGTTTTGGTGCAGCTCGCACGGCGGCAGCCATGTTGGGTCCATGTCCCCAGCTGCATTTGCGCAGCGCCACGCCTGCTGACGAGGCTCTCTGGTTGCGATGGGCCAACGATCCGGCTTGCCGCGCGGCCAGTTTCAATGGTGATTGGATCCAGCTCGAGGCCCACCACCGCTGGTTCACAGCGAAGCTGGCAGACCCCCGATCGCTGTTGCTGATCGGCGAGGATCCCCAGGGCCTGCCTATCGGTTATGTGCGCTTTGAGTCGATTGAAGGTGTGATAGTGATGCAACAACGTCTGGTGTCGTTGGCTCTCGAGCCGGTCGTGCGTGGTCATGGACTGGCAGTTCCCTTGCTGCAGCAGGCCATTGCTGTGCTGTGCCAACGCACCCAGCAGCCATGGGAACTACTGGCTGAGATCAAGCCCGAGAATCAGGCCAGCATTCGTCTCTTTGAGGCTGCAGGGTTTTTGCGTGGTCAACCACGCCGACCTGGAGCCCTCTGCTTCTCCAAGATCACCGCCTGAATGGATCCAACTCAGAGTCGCGCTCACGGTCAGTTGGAGTTGATGGTTGACCGCCATCGCATCCACAGCACGAGACGCCTGCAGCACCGTTTGGAAGAGCCTCAATCACGAGGTGCAGTGTTCCATTTCGACGAGCCCTGGGAAGGCCCGCTTTCGGGTTACTGCACGGCGCTGCACGATCGCCAGGCTGGTGATTACAAGCTTTACTACCGAGGCCTGAGTGATGGGCGGTTTGAGTGCAGGGATGGTGAAGTCACCTGTCTGGCTACCTCACCCGATGGCATTCAATGGCAACGTCCACATTTAGGTCTGCATCGTTGGCAGGATCGAGAAGACACCAATATCTTGCTGGCCAATCATTGTCCGGATTCCCATAACTTTACGCCGTTTATTGATCACTGTCCTGGTGCATCCGAGGCGGAGCGTTTTAAGGCCCTGGCTGGAGTGGCCCCGCTTGGCCTCCATGCCTACGTCTCAGCTGACGGCATTCATTGGCAGCGTCGCTATCGCGAACCGGTCATTCGCGAGGGCATGTTGGATTCTCAGAACGTGGCGTTTTGGTCAGAGCACGAGCAGGTCTATGTCTGTTATCTACGGACCTGGACGGGCGATGGATTCAGTGGGATTCGCACCATCAGCCGGGCTGTGTCCAAAGATTTTCGGCATTGGAGTCGACCACGTGCCATGGGCTTTGGGCGTCGGCCGTTGGAGCATCTCTACACCAACCAGACGCACCCCTATCCAGGTGCCCCGCATCTTTATATCGGCATTGCTGCTCGATTTTTGCCTGACAGGCAGGTCCTGAGTCCTGCCGAAGCTCAGGCTTTGAAGGTCGACCCTGATTATTATCAGGATTGTTCTGATGTGGTCTTTCTCACCAGTCGCGGCGGCTTTCGTTATGAGCGCTGTGTTCCAGAGGCGTTCCTGCGTCCCGGTATTGGTCTTGAGCACTGGGTTTCACGCACCAATTTTCCCGCCCATGGCCTGGTGCAAACCGGTCCATCAGAACTGTCTTTTTACCTCAACACCCACTACGCCCAGCCAGCAGCTCAGCTCTGCCGCTACACGGTGCCGCTCGATCGGCTTGGCTATCTCGAAGCCAGACAACAGTGGGGTGAAATGCTTAGCAAGCCGTTACAAATCTCTCCTTTCGATCGGCTCACGGTCAACCTGGCTACTTCGGCAGCGGGTTCAGTGCAAGTGGCTCTCACGGATGAGAACCACGTGCCAATCCCCGGCTTTGGTTGGCAGGAGTGTGGTGAGCTGATCGGTAACGAACTGCACCGTTTGGTGGTCTGGCGCAGCGATGATCGGACCTGTCACTTGGGCGAGTGCGGTTTAAGCAGCGTGCGACTCGCGATACGACTGTGCGATGCCAGACTCTATGCTTTTAGGATTCAGCAAGATCAGGAAGGCAGATGAAGCCAGCAGCATTTGCGATCGGTCATCGGTGCATTGGTGCTGAACACCCACCTTTTGTGATCGCTGAAATGAGCGGCAACCATGACCAGAGCCTTGAGCGAGCTCTGCAAATTGTTGATGCTGCGGCTGAAGCGGGCGCCCATGCAATTAAGTTGCAGACTTATACGGCTGACTCCATTACATTGGATGTGCGTGGAGGTGATTTTGAGATTCAGGATCAAAGCAGCCTTTGGTCTAGTCAAAATTTGCATGACTTGTACAGTAAGGCGGCCACGCCATGGGAGTGGCATGCTTCCATTATGGAGCGGGCTAAAAGCCATGGCTTAATTTGTTTCAGTTCACCTTTTGACGAAGAAGCCGTTGATTTCCTTGAGTCCCTTGATGTGCCTGCTTATAAAATAGCTAGTTTTGAAAATAGTCATTTGCCATTGATCAGAAAAGTAGCATCTACTGGCAAGCCTCTCATCATTTCCACCGGATTGGCCTCGTTGATGGAGCTTGATGAGGCCGTGGGCGCGGCAAGAAGCGCTGGCTGTAAAAATCTTATTCTTTTAAAATGTACCAGCACTTATCCGGCGAGCCCGTTGGATACGAATGTTCGCACTATTCCGCATCTTGCAAGTCTGTTCAATTGTTGTGTGGGGCTTTCTGATCACACCGCCGGCATTGGGGTGGCGGTAGCTGCTACTGCTCTTGGGGCATGTGTCATTGAGAAGCATTTTTGTTTGTCTCGTGAAGAGGGGGGAGTTGATAGTGCATTTTCTTTGGAGCCCAATGAACTGAAAATGCTTGTCGAAGAAACAGAGCGTGCCTGGCAAAGCTTAGGGGTTGTTTATTATGGACCTACTCCGGCTGAAATTCCCTCGCTAAATTTCAGGCGTTCTTTGTATGTCTGCAGTGATTTGGCTTGTGGTGACCGAATTATGCCAGAGAATGTACGTATTGTTCGTCCAGGGCGGGGGCTGCACCCGCGCTTTTATGAGATAGTTTTGGGGCGCAAGGTGAACCAGGATATACCCAGGGGAACTGCGTTATCCTTTGATTTCTTGACTTAAGCCCACCTGGGGCTTCCTGAGAAAAGCAGTCCCGGGCCAAAGGCCGCAAACCTGCATCGGCTAGGTAGCCGCTGAATGATCCTCAAACGCCAATCCAGTGATAGTGCAGTGGGCTCT
>VGQR01000101.1 GCA_016882345.1 Cyanobacteria bacterium K_DeepCast_35m_m2_023 | reverse complement strand
CATGACGTTGAGGGATGTTTCCAAAACTGTAACAGCATGTAAAGGATTGGGGCGCTCTGGGCGTTGTTGCCTAAAGGAGCCTGCTTTTGCTGATGGGGTGTGCCACAGTAGCCAGTTGGCAGCGCTGAGACCGACAGCTGCCTCCCAGCAAGCGACCTCAAGGTCACATCAGCCACCGGCAGGGCGCGACGTCGATCACGGGCCCGAGGTGATCGCCGCTTTTCTTGGTTCAGCCCTGTGCACAGTTCGGGAGCGTTTCAGCGATCCCGCAGGAGCTGCAGAGCCAGTCGTTCCAGTCCACATCCAGATCCAGTTCGAGTCATGAATCGTCCAAGTCCTCCCCCGCCCCCGCTGCGACCGTCCACGGTCCTTGCAGCGGCCATCACGTCGTCTTGGCTCGAGCCGGGACCCCAGAGCAGTGCCCAGTCGCGTCGCGCCTGGCGTCAGAGCCGGCCAGAGTCAGCGGCCTGAGTTCCGCATCGTCCGCTCATGTCGGCAGCACCAACGCTGTCGGCTCTGGATGCAGACGCCTGAACTGGCGATCGTCTGCAGCCCGGCGGCACGTGAGCAAGAACAACGGCATGTCGATGCCGAAGGTGCGTTCAAACAGTGCCACGGCGCCATGGGTCTCTGCCAGTCCACAACTGCGGATCGCATGGCTGAGTCCCTGACGCGGCCGATCGGTTAACGAGCCGAACAGTCTGTTGAGGCGATGTTCCTGCAGGGCTTCTGCAGGGGTCATGCCGCGAATGTGATCAAAGCTGTAATCGAGACAGTCTTCGCTGAAACCAAGGTCTGTGGCCAATGTGGCCAGAGCAGTGGACTCGCTGAAATGGTTGGAGAAATAGAGCAAGGCATCAGCGACGATCTGCATCGGGCTGTAGCAATCGCGCTGAAGCTCACCGAGGGGCATCGTCATCCCTGTTGAGCAAAGCAGTCTGAGGTGGCGAACCATGTTTCATCGTTCTCCCTGTTCGTTCTCTTTTCATCATGCTGGCGCCCAGGAACCTTGGCTAGGGCGCGGCACAAAACGGCATCAACACGTCATCGTTGCGGCAATCATTGCAACAAGTCGAGTCAAAACAACACAAGCAAGGTAAAGCTGTGTTGATTCTGCAGTTTTGGCAACAGTTCCTGGGTCCCTCTCATGCTGGAGTTGGTCACTCGGAGCTCCTGCCGTGTGATCTTGAGGGTGGACCGTGCCGCATCAGCGGCGCTTTTTGCTGCTGAGGCGAGCGGCGCGCTGCAGGTCGGCAGTCATTTAGACTTTAATCGATTCAGCGATCACTCTTCAGCGAGTTTCTTTCTCAACCGGTGGGCTCCCCAGGATTTCTCCGCACGGCCAGTGACTGACTTCAGGGCTTTCGACGAATCGGACCATATTCAATACCGCATTAACCATGACCATTTACGTCGGCAATCTTTCCTTCGATGCCGAAGTTGAGGATGTCCGCGGCCTGTTTGCCGAATACGGCACTGTCCGCAAATGCAGCCTGCCGCTTGATCGGGACACCGGCCGCAAGCGTGGATTTGCCTTTGTGGAACTGGCCAGTGGCGACGAAGAAACCAAGGCCATCAACGACCTGCAGAACGTTGAATGGATGGGCCGCAGCCTGCGCGTCAACCAGGCAGAGCCCCGCAGCTGACTCCTGGGGCTGGTGTTCCCGCCTGCGTGGCTCGACTCGATAGGGTCGCCACTTCGGTGGGGGTGATGCCATGGTCGTCGAGGTGTTGTCCGAGGTTCAGCGCAGAAAGTGGGATGCCAGTGATGACGTGCTCTTTTACGCAGAGCCCCGCTTTGTTCAGCATCTCGATGGGGCCTTTCGGGCGCGATTGACACGCCTGTACCGCGAGCGCCTGGCCTCGCGGGCCGTAGTGTTGGATCTGATGTCGAGCTGGGTGTCGCACCTGCCCGATGACGTGCAATACGAACGGGTCGTGGGCCATGGCCTCAACGAGAAGGAGCTTGCGGCCAACAAGCGACTGGACAGCTACTGGCTGCAGAACCTCAACATCGATCAGACGATTCCACTCAAGAACGACAGCGTCGACGCCACCTTGATCGTCGCCGGTTGGCAGTACCTGCAGTACCCCGAGGCGGTGTCGGCGGAGCTGTTGCGCATCATGCGGCCAGGGGGGCAGCTGATTGTGGCGTTTTCGAATCGCATGTTTTTCACCAAGGCGCCGCAGATCTGGGCCGATGGCAGCGATCGCGATCACTTGGCTTATGTGGCCGAGGTGCTGATCGCCCAGGGCTGGCCCAAGCCCGAGCTGATGGCTGAACCCACCCGCGCCAGCGGGCTTCAGGGGCTGATCGGCGGCCACGGCGATCCCTTCTTTGCCGTGATTGCGACGAAGCCTTGAAGGGGGTGGACGGTTCTCCTGCCCATGCGGTGGGGTCTGCCCCACTGCTGTGGTGAGGGCCGTATCGATCGGTTCGGCTCTCCTGATCCGGCCCTGCAGCCGGGCCGGCGAGGGTAGGTCCACCGGGGCGAACGACACCCCGCGACCTGATCCTTCGCTTTCCGAACCATGCGTACCCTTCGTTCTTCGTCTGCCTTTGAGCTGATCGATCGCATCGAGCAGCAGCTCAGCCAACAGCTGCAGAACGCCGAGCGTGTTCCTGCTGCTGAAGTGCACGAAAGCGCCGACGCCTATCAGGTGGTCGTCGAGCTTCCCGGCGTCGACAAGGACGCCATCGACGTCAAGGCCACCGACCGCACGCTGGTGATCAGCGCCGAGCGTCAGCGTCCCGAGCAGTCTGACCAGCCCAATGTCTTGGTAAGCGAGTTTCGCTACGGCACCTGGAGTCGCAGCTTCCGCTTTCCCCAGGCGATCGAGCGCGAGCAGCTTGCGGCCAGCTATCAGGGTGGACTGCTGAGCATCAGCGCCCCCAAGGCCCAGAAGCTCACATCGGTGTCTGTGAGGGTCGACGGCTGAGCGCAGCGGTCTTCATGCCATGAAAACACTGGCGCCCCCGGCCTTCGGCTGGGGGCTTTTTGCCGTTCAGCGCTGTTGGGTGCGTCTACAGCGAGTCGGGTAACCGCTTGCTGCAGACACTAAAAGCGTGACATCGCTGCAATTTTGGACAGTTTCTCGGCGTCGAGTCCGTCCAGTTCGTCGAGGGACAGCAGTTGGTCCTTGACCAGGCTGGCAAACACAAACAGGATGCCTTCGACGCGGAAATCGAAGCGGCCCTCGATCGTGTGGCGTTCGATGCTGAGGAAATCGTGCAGCGCCCACACCGACTCGGCGTTGCTCAGCTGTTCGGATCGGTTGCGAATCGCCAACACCAGATGGTCGATGCTGCGGCTGTAGGCCCGATCAAACGCGTTGCGGGCAACGGCCTGCTCGCTGTCGGTCCAGCCTTCGAGAGTGCCGTCGCTCATGGGACTTGGGTTGAGCTGTATCTGACGCTACCGGGGTTGTCAGGGCAGCGCGAGCACCGTGGCGTTTTGCCTTGCCGTGGGCAGGGCAAACCAGGGCAGATCGGGATGGTCGTGGTGTTCACGGTGATAGCCAAAATGAAAACAGGCCAGCAACGAGAGCCAGGCTGGTAGGTCGAGGCTGTGGGGCTGCTCAGGTCCATCGCGGTGACCCTGGCCTCGATGGGGCAGGTAGGTGCCCACCACGAACAATTGCAGCGAGCTGAGCAGCAGCGGCAGGGTGCCGAACAGCAGAACATTGAGCCCTGCTGTCGGCGTGAGGCGGGCGAACAGGGCAGCTAACACGGCCCAGCCGCTGAGCAGGACTGTCATTTGACGGGCGTTCAAATAGCCCGCCATGAACTGCCTGTACCAAGTCAAAGCCCCTGAGGCTGTGCCCGCAGGGCAGTCGGGATCGCGTGCACTGGCCGGCGCCCGGTGATGGCGCCGGTGGTTGGCACAACAATGGCCATAGGGCAGTGCCGCGTAGAGCAGCAGCATCAGGGCCCCCAGGTCGGCATTGAGTCGTCGCTGGGTCGGCCACAGCAGGCCGTGCATGGCGTCGTGGCCAATGATGAACAGCCCTGTCTGCAGTTGGGCCCTGATCAGCACGGCTGCGATCAGGGCCCACCAGGGCAGCTGTGCGCTGTTGAAACTGAGGCAGAGCGCAAAGCTGCCCAGCCAGGCCGCGACCAATGCGGCACTGAGTCCGAGGCCCTTGCGAGCTTGGGGACTCAGGCGCGCAGCGGTCAACCTCAACGGGCGAATTTCAGCAGTTCGGCCGGAGAGGCCAGCAGATCGATCGCCACGAAATAGATCTTGCCGTCGGGGTTGAGCAGAAAGCGCCAGGCCACGTTCATGCCAATGCCTGCGCCGAACCAGGGGGTCTGCACCTTGCCGGTCACCTTGATCTGGGTGAAGCCGTCAGCGGCGGGTTCTTGCACGCCGCGCTCGGGAATGAGCTTGAGGTTCTGGCAGTCTTCGCGGAAAAAGCGCAGGATCGCTTCGGTGCCGACGATGGGTTTTTTGAACGGGGGCTGCAGGGCGCCGTCAGCAAGGAACAGCTGAATCAGGCCGTCAAAGTCGTTGGCATTGAGCAGTTCCATGTAATTGCTCACCGTGGCGTTGTTCACCCCCTCGATCGTCACCTTCTGGCGCAGCTCGAGTGGGGTTGGCGGCGCGACCGGCTCGGCAACGCGCTGGGCATCCCCTTTTTTCGGGTCAAAGCCCATGTCGACCACAAAATTGCGCAACAGGGTGATCTGCTGGCCCTGCTCCACCGATTTGACGCTGCTCAGCACCGCCAGGGCGTTCGACGACAGTTGGTATCCCTCGGGGATCGGGGCGACGATGCCCTCGGCCATCCACTCGCCAAGCCGGTACCAGAAGCCGAGCTTGATGTTCACCGACCAGATCGAATAGGTGCGCCCGATCGGGGTGTCTGCCCGATTGGCCAGGTCGCACATCACCTGGCTCTGCTGGGCAAAGCTCATCGCCTTGATCTCGTTGAGCGTGCGCTCAGCAAATTGCATGCTCGCGGCTCCCAGGGCCGCGACCGTGATCGATTTGCCCATCTCGAGGTAGGCGTACCAGATCAGAGCCAGTTGGTCTTCGGCGCTCAGCAGCTCAAAGCGTGCGGTGATCGCCGGAACGACGTCAGCCCTC
This sequence comes from Cyanobacteria bacterium K_DeepCast_35m_m2_023, assembly GCA_016882345.1. Next base: position 1,870 of record VGQR01000101.1, on the reverse strand, counting down.
AGGGTTTCGGGAAAGATCTGGGAAGCCTTCTCAAGCGTGAACATTAAAGACCCCTTGGTTTGTAAAAGTTTGTTTCGATACCCTAGCGCATGCCCTGCGCTGTAGGGGTTTTGCTTGCTAAGCGCATTGCGATTGCAGTGTGTTGGCTGCGAGGCCGCTGCGCTTGGGCGATCGCCTGCATAGCGTGGGGCAGCTGCATGCCGTTCGATGGCAGACATGCCGTCGCCGACCCATCGTCAACGGGCCCGGGGTTGGCTGGCTCAGGGCGCGGACGCCCTGCGTCGCACCCCGCCACTGGTGTTCGCCATGGCGGTGCTGGGTGTCGGCTTGACCACGGCCAGCGGGGTGTTGGTCAAAGGCATACGCAGTGCTGATGACACCATCACCGTGACCGGTGCCAGCACCGAGCGCATTCGCGCCAACTACGTCGACTGGACGCTCGAGGTGGCCCAGGCCGGCCCCAGCCAACAGGCCTCGTACACGGGACTGCAGCCGGCGTTGCAGACCACCCTGGCGTTTCTCAAGGCCCAGGGCATCGCTCCGGCTGCGATGGCGCTCGACTCGGTGCGATCCGACAAAGAGGATGTGCGCGATCCCAGCACCGGTGCCCTGCGCTCCACCACCTGGACCAGCCGCCAGGCGATTCGCATCGGCAGCAGCGAAGTCAATCTGGTCAATGCGGTGTCGGGCCGCATCGGCGAGCTGATCGGTCAGGGGGTGCCGTTGACGATCAACCAGCCGGCGTACACGTTTACCAAATTGGCCGAAAAGCGCGTCGACATGCTGGCCAAGGCCACGCGCGACGCCCGCAACCGCGCCAGCGCCATCGCCCGTCAGGCTGGCGCCCGCATCGGCGCGATCACCCGGGCCGATACCGGCACGTTTCAGATCACCGCACCCAACTCGACCGAAACAGGCGACATGGGTTCTTACGACACCCGCACGATCGACAAAGACATCACCGCGGTCATGGCCGTCACATTCCGGGTCGATTAGGGCAGAGGCTGTCAACCAAGCCCGATCCCTCGATACTGAGATCAGTTGCCCAGCGATCGATGCGCACCGTTCTGGCTGCCCTGGCCCTGATGCTGACGGCCACAAGCAGCGGTCCCGTCCTGGCCCAGTCTATGGACAACACGTCGGTCTGGGCCCAACAGCAGAATCTGCAGCAGTTGCTCAACGGAGCCCTCAGCGCCATCCGCAACGACGACCCAGCGACGGCGTGCCAATTGCGTCGTCAGGCCTTGGCAATCCTCAACGCCAACCTCGATCCGTTCATGGCGACCTACCCCACCAACAACTGGGCTGACTTGCAGATTTCCTTGCAAGGCAGTGTGAACAAATGCACGGCCCAGGGCTTCTGAGGGCTCATCGTTGTGGGCATAGCAGCCGAATGTGAGCAATCAGTCGACAGATTCAGTCGACGGGTTCGCCGTCTTCGTTGCTAGTGGCGCGCATGTGATGACCCCTTGCTTCGAGCAGTTTCTTCGCCGGTCCGGCCGCGACTTCGCCAATCAGAATGGCGCTACCGAGCATCAGCAGGATCCGCGCTGCCGTGGCAATCATGTGAACGGCGACCTCCTGGGTCGAGTACGTCATGCGTGTTTGCGCCATTGTGATCAGCGGTGTCTACCTGAGTCCTAGGCAGATCACTCGCGATCAACGGCCATTGCTGCAGAGCTGCATCCAAAAGGAGCGGTGGTTCATGCGTCTCACCCCTGCAAAGGCTGGGGCCGAACCATCGACGGGGGTGACTCTTCACTGATGCGGTAGTACTCACGCTCGTCAGAGCAGCACAGGTCGCCGTAGTAGCGCTCCAGCACGGCATAGGCAGCGTCGTAGCTGTGAAACACCTGCCCTGCGATGTAAT
>VGQR01000100.1 GCA_016882345.1 Cyanobacteria bacterium K_DeepCast_35m_m2_023 | reverse complement strand
CCGCAGTCCCAGGGGTTCATCACTGGCCAGTCGCACCAATTCGGCGCCGGCGATGCCCCCACCCGCGGCCAGGGTGTCGAGGGTTTCAACAGTGGGCGGATCGACCTCCCGGTAGCCCCACAGCTGGAACACGGCGGCCAGCTGCGCGCGGATGCGGCGGTTCCCTTCCACCTGGCGGGGGTTGAGATCCCGCGCACCGGCAGCGGGTTGCAGGGCCATGGTGTGAGGGCAGTGTCTGGCTTGATCCTATGGAGCCGCGCTGTCGAGTTCGGCAGCCCCGTAGCTGCGGCCCGCCAGGGGCATGCAGGCCGCCAAGCCCTCGATCAGGCTGTGCTGCAGCCCTGGCGCACAGGCGATCACACGACCGCTGCTCAGGTCGAAGCGCGAGCCGTCGTAGGCGCTGACCACGCCGCCGGCCTGTTCGACCAACACCACCCCGGCCGCCAGATCCCAGGGGCTCAGACCCCGTTCCCAGTAGCCATCGAGGCGCCCGGCGGCCACATAGGCCAGGTCCATAGCCGCCGCACCACCGCGCCGCACCCCATGGGTGCGATGGGTGAACCAGGCGAATTCGGCGTAATTGTTGTCGAGTCGCTGGCAGCGGTCGTAGGCAAAGCCGGTCACGAGCAAGGCATCGCCCAGGGTGTTGCAACGGCTGACCGACAAGGGTTGGGCGTTGCACCAGGCCCCCTGTCCCGGGGCCGCCCAGAACAGTTCGTCGAGCCGCGGCACCGCCATGGCCCCCAACAGGGGAATGCCACGCCACAGCAACCCCACTGAGGTGGCAAACAGCGGAAAGCCGTGGGCGTAGTTGGTCGTGCCATCAAGGGGATCGACGCACCATTCGAGGTCGCTGCACTGGTCGTGCTGCGATGGCCGCCGTCCACTTTCTTCTGCAAGGACGCCCACGCCGGGACTCTCGCGAGCCAGCAAGGCCAGCACCGCCGTTTCAGCGGCGGTGTCGGCATTGGTGACCAAATCTCCGGCACGGCCCTTTTCACGGATCTCACTGAGCCGGCCGAAGTGGTGACGCAGTTCGTTGCCCCCGGCCTCGGCGGCACGGCGGGCCACGGCTGCCAGCTCCTGGAGATCGCTGGGGCTCAGCCCCGACGCGGCGGCGGCCTGGTCGGAGAGCGAGGCTCCAGGGCCGGGGGCGGTCATTCGTCGTCGAGGGGCAGGCCAGCCGTCACCTTGCCACGGCCAAAAAAGCGACCGAACTGGAGGTCGTAGACCTCGTCCTCGTCCTGGGTTTCCACCTCGAGGGGTCCGGTGGCCCTGGCCACGCACAGCAGGCCGTAGCCCTGCTCGCGCAGGGAACGGGACAGACCCAGTGCTTCGCGTTGGTCGATGCTCCCGTTCAACACCCGCACCGCGCAGGTGGTGCAGCACCCGTTGCGGCAGCTGAACGGCAACGGATCACCCTGCTCTTCAAAGCTGCGCAAGATGTACTGCCCATCGGGCACCAGATGGCTGATCACCCGGCCCTGCTGACGCCAGTGGACGGTAATGCGGTGCTGCACAGGATGGCTGATCGTAATGCTGCTAGATTGCCATCTGCCCCATTGTGCCGCTGGAGAGGTGGCCGAGTGGTCGAAGGCGCAGCACTGGAAATGCTGTATAGGGGCAACTCTATCGAGGGTTCGAATCCCTCCCTCTCCGTTTCTCCCCCGCCGGCTCCTTCAGCCGGCTTTTTTGTGACTTTGGGCCACGCGATGGGGGTGGTCGACGCGTCTGCAGGCGCGGCCCCAACCCTCAGCCAAAACGACCGGTGACGTAGTCCTGGGTGGCCTGCTGGCCTGGCGCATTGAAGATGCGCTCGGTGTCATTGAATTCGACCAGGTATCCGACCTTGCCACTGCCGCCTTCGACCGCTTCGGCATTGAAAAACGCTGTCATGTCGGCGACGCGAACGGCCTGCTGCATGTTGTGGGTGACGATCACGATGGTGTAGCTGCGTTTGAGCTCGTGCATCGTTTCTTCAATCTTGAGCGTCGAGATCGGATCGAGGGCCGAACACGGTTCGTCCATCAAAATCACTTCGGGCTCTGTGGCGATCGCACGGGCAATGCAGAGCCGTTGCTGTTGCCCCCCTGACAGGGCCAGGCCGCTGTCGTTGAGCTTGTCTTTGCATTCGTCCCAGACAGCTGCCTTGCGCAACGAGCGTTCCACCAGCTCGTCCATGTCGCCCTTGAAGCCGTTGATGCGTGCACCGAAGGCGATGTTCTCGTAAATCGTCTTGGGAAAGGGATTGGGTTTTTGGAACACCATGCCGATGCGGCGCCTGACCTCAACGGGATCCACCCGTGCGTCATACAGATCGTGGTTGTCAAACAGAACCCGACCCTTGAGGCTGCAGCCTGGCACCAGATCGTTCATGCGATTGATGGCGCGCAACACCGTGGACTTTCCGCAACCCGACGGGCCGATAAAGGCAGTGACCCTGCCCCGCGGAATGTCCATGAAGACATTGCGCACAGCTTCGAATTTGCCGTAAGAGATGGTGACGTTCTGCATTGAAATGCACGCGTCACTGGTCTGGTTGCTGGGGTAGGCCATGGAGGCTGTTGTGGTAGGCATCGCAGGGATAACGATTGAGGTGCAGGTCGAATCGATGGATCAGGATTTGGCCAACCGGCTGATCCAGCGGGCTAACAAGTTGGCAGCCAGGATCAACAGCACAAGAATAAATGAGGCGGCCCAGGCCAGTTCGTTCTGGGCCTCATAGGGCATGATGGCGAAATTGAAGATCAACACCGACATTGTGGCGATCGGGTTGAACACTCCCTCCGGCCAGAATGGCGAAAACAGAGCTGTGAAAATCAGCGGTGCGGTCTCGCCTGCGGCCCGGGCAATCGACAGCACAATCCCTGTGGCGATCGGTGTGAACGCCGCCGGCAAGGTGATGCGCACAATGGTCACCACCTTGGAGGCACCGACCCCGTAGGCGCCCCAGCGCAGGTCCTGGGGGACCAGCTTGAGCCCCTCGTCGGTGGTCTTGATCACGGTCGGCAACATCAGCACCGACAGTGCAATGGCACCAGCCAGGGCGCTGTAGCTCTGGCCGGCCAGGGCGCGGGTGGCCACGATCAGCCCATAGACGAAGACCCCCGTGATGATCGAGGGCACCCCCGCGAGCATGTCGGTGGCGAAGCGCACCACCTGGGCAAACCAGCCTTTGTTGGCGTATTCGCTCAGATAAATGCCGCCGCCAACACCGATCGGTATCGCGATCAGGGAGGCCAGCAGGGTGACGATCACGGTGCCCAGCATGGCGTTGCCAATGCCGCCGCCCTCAAGGCCCGGCGCCGGGGGCAGTTGGGTGAACAGCTGAAAACTCAGCAGCCGTCCACCTTGGACCAACACGTAAAGCAACACCAGAAACAGGGGCAACACCGCCAGCACCGAGAACAGGGCGGCGAGGGCTGTGCAGACCTGGTTGAAGCGATTGCGCAGCAGATTGGGGTTGTATTGAAGCGGCCGACGCTCGAACAGCGGGCTGTTGTCGTAGCTGAGGGGACTGCTCGTCATGGTTTGGCGTCAGTACTTGAGGCTCAGTCGGCGCACGATCCACTGGGCCAGGATGTTGACCACCAGGGTCAACAGCATCAGGATCAGGGCCGCATACATCAGCGCCGACACCTGAATGCCGTCGGCCTCACCGAATTGGTTGGCGAGCATCGATGCAATGGTGTTCCCCGGAGCCAGGAGCGACACATCGAAGTTGAGGGAATTGCCGATGATCATGGTCACGGCCATGGTTTCGCCCATGGCGCGCCCAAGGGCCAGCATGACCCCGCCCATGATGGCCGACACCGCCGCTGGCAAAATGATGTTCAGCAATGCACCCCAGCGGGTGGTGCCGACGCCGTAGGCCCCCTGGCGCAGCTCGAGCGGAACCTGATTGAGGGCATCGCGGCTGATGGCCGTGATGATCGGCAGGATCATCACCACCAAGATCAGGATCGCCGGCGCCATGCCCGGACCCTGGGGCACGCTGGCAAACAGCGGACTCCAGCCCAGCACGGCATGCAACAGATTGAGCAGCGGTCGGATTGCCGGTTCCATCACAAAGATGGCCCACAGCCCCAGCACCACCGAGGGGATCGCCGCCAGCAGCTCCACCATGAGACCGATGAGGTTGCGCAGCGGCGCTGGAATCAGATCCTCTGTGATGAAGATCGCCGTACCGACCCCAAGGGGAACGGCAATCAACAGCGAGAGCAGCGACGTCACCAGCGTGCCGTAAATGGCAACGAAGGCGCCATATTGGTTGTTAACCGGATCCCACGCTGAGGTGCTCAGAAAGCGCATGCCAAAGGTGGCGATGGTCTCGCGCGCTCCCTGAAACACTGTCAAAAGGATGCCCAGCAGCAGGATGGCCACCAAGGCAGCCAGCAGCAGGGTCAGCTGGTGAAAGCCAAAATCGAGCAGTTTTTCGGAGGCTGGCCGGCGGCGCAGGCTGTAGATGCCGGTTTCGATCGAAGGGGGTGAGGCCGATGTCATCGCGATTGGGAGCAGCGGTGCTGCCGGTGGCTCAGATCAGGTCCAGCCCCTGCAATCTAAAAACCCGTCTCAAGCGGACCGTTTAAGCCATGATTAACCTCGGCTGGTTCCGGAACCTCGAGTCTGGACATCTGACGTCAGGAGGTTTGCGACGGCATGGGCCGAATCGTCGGCATCGATCTGGGTACGACCAACTCTGTGGTGGCCGTGCTCGAAGGCGGGCGGCCCACAGTGATCGCCAGTGCCGAGGGCAGTCGCACCACCCCCTCGGTGGTGGGGTTCAGCCGTGACCAGGAGCTGTTGGTGGGTCAATTGGCCCGGCGACAGCTGGTGCTCAATCCACGCAACACCTTCGCCAACCTCAAGCGCTTCGTCGGTCGCAACTGGGACGAGCTCGATGAGGGCAGCCTCTCGGTGCCCTACACCGTGCGGGCCAATGAGGCCTCCCACGTGCGGGTGGTCTGCCCGGCCACCGAGCGTGAATACGCCCCCGAAGAACTGGTCGCCAGCATCCTGCGCAAACTGGTCGACGACGCGTCGACCTTTCTGGGGGAGCCGGTCGAAGCCGCGGTGATCACCGTGCCGGCCTATTTCAATGATGCCCAGCGCCAGGCGACCCGTGATGCCGGCCGCCTGGCCGGGCTGGCGGTCGAGCGCATTCTCAATGAGCCCACGGCCGCTGCCCTGGCCTACGGCTTTGATCGCAGTGCGGTCAAACGGGTGCTGGTGTTCGACCTGGGCGGCGGCACCTTTGACGTCAGCCTGTTGCGCATTGCCAACGGGGTGTTCGACGTCAAGGCCACCAGCGGCGACACCCAATTGGGAGGCAACGACTGGGACCGGCGCATCGTCGATTGGTTGTCCGATGCCTTTGAGAGCGAGCACGGCATCGATCTGCGACGCGACCGTCAGGCGCTGCAACGGCTCACCGAGGCGTCTGAAAAGGCCAAGATCGAATTGAGCGGCGTGCAGAGCACGCCGATCTCGCTGCCCTTCATCGCCACGGGCGAGGGCGGCCCGCTGCACATTGAGACCACGCTCGAGCGGGCCACCCTTGAGGGACTGTGCCCGGACCTGCTGGACCGGCTGTTGCGTCCTGTGCAGCGGGCCCTGCGCGACTCGGGTCTGGCCGCCGATGACATCGATGATGTGGTGCTGGTGGGCGGTTCGACCCGCATGCCGATGGTGCAACAGATGGTGCGCACCTTGATTCCACGCGAACCCTGCCAGTCGGTGAATCCCGACGAAGTCGTGGCGATCGGTGCCGCCGTTCAGGCCGGCATCCTCACCGGAGAGCTGCGCGACCTGATGCTGAACGACGTGACACCGCTGTCGCTGGGCCTGGAGACCATCGGTGGCGTCATGAAAGTGCTGATCCCGCGCAACACCACGATTCCGGTGCGCAAGAGCGATCTGTTCAGCACCTCCGAGGCCAACCAGAACTCGGTCGAGGTGCACGTGCTGCAGGGCGAGCGGCAGATGGCCGAAGACAACAAATCCTTGGGCCGTTTTCGTCTTGCGGGAATCCCACCGGCTCCCCGCGGCGTGCCCCAGATCCAGGTGTCGTTTGACATCGATGCCAATGGTCTGCTGCAGGTCTCGGCCACCGACCGCACCACGGGCCGGCAGCAGAGCGTCTCGATTCAGGGGGGCACCAATCTCAGCGAAGAGGAGATTCAACGCCTGATTGCCGAGGCCGAACACAAGGCGGCGGAAGACCGCCGCAAACGGGCCGACATCGACCGCCGCAACAGGGCCCAGACGCTGGTGACCCAGGCCGAGCGCCGCTTGCGGGATGCAGCTCTCGAGCTCGGTCCCTATGGCGCCGAGCGCCAGCAGCGCTCGGTCGAGCTCGCCCTGCGCGATGTGCAGGATCTGATGGCCGCCGAAGCTGCCGGCCAGGCCGATCTGGTCGAACTGGAAGAATCGGTCAGCAAGTTGCAGGAGGCCCTCTATGGCCTCAACCGGCGCCTGCTGAGCGAACGCCGCGCTGAGCAGGGACCGCTGCAGGGGCTCAAGAACACCCTGGGCTCGATCAAGGACGAGCTGTTCTCGGACGATGACTGGGACGATTGGGATCGTCCCGGCAGCGACCCCTGGTCTGCGCCTGCGCGCCGACGTGAACCGCGCTCGATGGCCTCCAGCCGCTCGGCGGCCTGGGATGACGACGATCCCTGGGGTCCGCGCTGAACACCGTGTCGCCTGCCGCCACCGCGCCCGACTACTGGGCTGTTCTGGGATTGCAGCCCGGCGCCGATGGCGCCAGCCTCAAGCGGGCGTTCCGGGCCCAGGCCCGGCGCTGGCATCCCGATCTCAACGGCAACGATCCAGTCGCCGAAGAGCGCTTCAAGCTGGTCAATGAGGCCTATGCGGTGCTGTCGGATCCCCGCCGGCGCCTGCAATGGGAAAGCGGCGACCCGCGTTCGGCTCGGGACGACGAAGGCTCGCGTGCCGATCGCTTTGCCAGCGGTTTTCCCGAATTCGAGGAGTATCTGGAGACCCTGTT
>VGQR01000099.1 GCA_016882345.1 Cyanobacteria bacterium K_DeepCast_35m_m2_023 | reverse complement strand
CAGCGCAAGGCCCGCCGAACCATGCACTTGCGCCAGCAGGCTCAACGCGCCTGGCATGCCTTGGTGCGTGCTCGCCAACCCATCGATGCTGCTGTGCTGGCCCCACCCCAGCGCGCCGAACTCGAGCTGCTTGTTGATCGGGCCGGCGTCCACTCGTCCAGCGCCGACCCTTGGCCGGCGGCGTTGCAACACCTGCTGCGCGAGGCCGACTGCCGCCCTGAGCCTGCTGCGGTCAGGCAACTGTTGGTCGACCTGGGGCAGTGGGACCCCCATGGGCTGCCCGCCTTGCGCCACAGTCCTTGGGGCCATGGGTTTTCAGCCGAGCTCGAAGCCCACGCTCGGCAGCTGATGGCCAGCGCTGATGCCCCCCGCCCCGGCGATGGGCAACGCAGCGATCGCACAGCGCTTCGCTGCTTCACGATCGATGACGAAGACACCGAAGACATCGACGACGCCCTCGGGCTCGATCGCAGCGACGACGGTCGCCCGCGCATCTGGATCCATGTCGCCGATCCCGGCCGGTTGATCACCCCTGGCGATCCGCTCGATTGCGAAGCCCGTCGCCGTGGATCCTCTCTGTATCTGGCCCGGGGTATCCAGCCGATGTTCCCCTGGGAGCTGTCCCGTGGCCCGTTGAGTTTGCGCGCCGGCCAGCGCACGGCGGCCTGGAGCTTGTGGGTGGTGCTGGCCGACGACGGCGCCGTGGCGAGCTACGGAATCGAACGCAGTTGGATCAAGCCCTCGTATCGGCTCAGCTACGCCGATGCCGACGAACTGATCGAGCTGGCGCCCCCGCAGGAGGCCGAATTGGCCCAGCTGCAGACACTGATGCAGCGCCGGCGCACCTGGCGCCAAACCCGCGGCGCCCTGCTGCTGGATCAGCCCGAGGGGCGGATTCACTGCAGCAGCGATGGCCAGCCCGAGCTCGAGATCACCGAGCCGACCCCCGCACGGCTGCTGGTGGCCGAGGCGATGATCCTGGCCGGAGCCGTGGTCGCAGCGCACGGCCAGAGCCATGGGCTGGCCCTGGCCTACCGCAGTCAAATGCCGGGGGCCATGCCCTCCCCGGCGGAGCTCGCCCAACGCCCCGCCGGGCCGGTGCATCATGCCGCCTGCAAGCAGGGTCTGGGACGGGGACTCACGGCCGCCACCCCAGCGCCCCATTTCAGCCTGGGGCTGGAGGCCTATGTCCAGGCCACCAGCCCGATTCGGCGCTACGGCGACCTGCTGGTGCAGCGCCAACTGGCCTTGCAGCTCGCTGGCGACGTGCCGTTGCCCCAGGCCGAGATCCAGGCCCAACTGGCCGAGCTGGACGATCCACTGCGCCAAGGCATTCAGCTGAGCCGCGACGACCAGCGCCATTGGCGCCAGGTTTGGTTTGCCGAGCACCGGGGCGGTCAGTGGCCGGCCCAGTTTTTGCGCTGGCTGCGCGAATCCGATCAGCTGGGGCTGATCTGGATCGAGTCGCTGGCCATGGAGCTGCCGGCGCTGTGCCCAGCCGGCTGCGAGCCTGCCGAGGCGCTGCTGGTTCGCGTGCAACGGGTCGACCCGCTGCAGGACTGTCTGCACCTGCGGGCCCACCGCTGAAGCGGTCCCTGGCCCAGCCGCAGCTCAGTCCGCCAGACGGCTTAGCCGCAACCAGGGTCCCCAGGAATTGGCACAACCGATCAGGCGAACGCTGCTGCCGGATCGCAGCGTGGCCAGGTGCGCATGCAACGCCGGCTCGAGGGTGATCACCGGCCAGCGCTCGCCAGCGCAATCGAGCTGGTAGCCCTGGTCAAGATCACCGCTCAGCTGGCCCACCCACAGTTGCTCGTGGGGCTCGGACGGCGCCTGGGTTGGCTGCAGCAGAGCCGTTGCACCGCCATCGTCGAGCCGGCCCTTGTCATCGAGCCGTTCGGGCGCTTCCACGGCCGCCCATTGGCGCTGACGCCACTGGGGGTGATGCCAGGGGGTATCCCACAGGGGCAAGGGGGCTGCCGGCGCGGTGGGTTCATCGATCAGGGCCCGCTGCAGGGCCCGCACCGGCAGCTCGGCCGGCAGACAGCGGTGCTCGAGGCACAGGGCGGCGGCCATTCCGGCCGCCTGCCCCAGGTTGAGCACCAGCGGCTGCAGGCGGGTGGCGCCATTGGCCATGTGGCTGACACTGATGCACTTGTCGGCCGCCAGCAGATTGCTGCAGCTGGCACTCACCAGGGCGCCATAGGGAATGCAGAACGGGGTGCCGCTCCAGCGGCCGCCCCAGCGGCAGCTCTTGGGCGCCAATGGCCAGTCCCCGCCAGGATAGTGATGGTCATTGGCGTAATTGCCCACGGCGATGCTGCTGCTGCCGCAGCCGTCGGCGGGCAGGGCTGCCCGAGCATCCCCAGGAGCCAGGGGCAGCAAATGCTGTTCGAGAACGGTGCTCAGTCCCAGCAGCCGCCGCCCCTCGCGCCAGTAGGGCATCAGCGCCAGGGCCGATCGCCCGTGCAGCGCCCCTGCTGGTGCGTCGGCATCGGGAAACACCTGGGCCAGGGCCAGCCCGCCGTCAGCGGCATCGATCAGGGCCTGGGCAAAGTCGAGGCTGTGCTGCTGCATTCGGGCTCCCAACTGCTGCAGATGGCTGTGCTGTTGGTCGAGGTCGCCCGCAAACAGGGGTGTCAGATCGTGATGCCAGTCGTTGCCGTGCAACGGCCAGTTCAGCATCGTCAGGTCGCCGGGCAGCCGCCCATAGGTCAGGGTGCGCTCGAGGCCGAAGGCCGCGGTCGCCTGGGTAAATGGGGGCGGCAGCGCTTTCAATCCGTCAGGGTTGCCCGCCGCTTGGCCGTGCCGTTGGCCGATGGCGACCCAGGTTGGCGACTGCACGGGCTGCTGCTCGAAGAAGGGCTCCGCCTGCAGGCGGGCGGCTGGCGGGGCGCTGGGCTCATCCCAGGTTTCGCGGCTCTCCCAGCCCAGCCGGTACTCGGCCGCGCCCAGGGCCAACAGGTCGCCGAGATCGCTGCCATCGATCACCAGCTGCGCTGTGATCTGCAGCGGCTGCTGGTCGTGCTGCACCTCGAGCCGACTGAGCCGATCACCGCTGCGGTGGCTGGCCAGCAGGCGGCAGTTGGCCAGCCACCGCAGCTGGGGTTCGGCGGCGACCCAGCGGCGCAGGATCGCTTCGGCCGTCGCGGGCTGAAACCCAAAGCAACTGACCCAGTTGTGGTCGAGTCCACTGGGTTCGGCCTCGGCCAGGGCGCGCAGCAGGGCCCCCCACAGCCCGGTTTGCCAGGGGCTGAGCTCGTTGCCATCGGGACAGCAGACCCCGGCTGCGCTCAGCATGCCCCCCAGCCACGGTCCGGGCGTCAGCAACAGGGTGCGCGCCCCGCGGCGAGCGGCCTGAAGCGCTGCCGCCACACCGCCGCTGCCGCCGCCCCAGACCAACACGTCGGGATCGAGGTTGGTCACCGGGTGCGAGCAGGGGGCTAGAGCCAAGATTGGCAAAGCCCCGGACTGCTGCCGGAGCGGCCAGGCGTGCTGCGTAGGATCCGGCCGATGACCTATACCCTCACCACTCCGCTCTATTACGTCAACGACAGGGCCCACCTGGGGAGCGCTTACACCACCCTGGCCTGTGACGCCATTGCGCGCTACCAGCGGCTCAAGGGTGAATCCGTTGTGTTCATCACGGGCTGTGATGAACATGGCCAGAAGATTCAGCGCACCGCCGAAGCAGCTGGGCAAACGCCCCAGGCCCACTGCGATGCGATCAGCAACGGCTACCGCGAGTTGTGGCAGCGCTGGCAGATCAGCAACGACCGGTTCATCCGCACCACCGATCCCCGCCACCGGGCACTGGTGGAGCAGTTCTTTCAGCGCGTGGAAGCCAAGGGAGACATCGTCGAAGGGCGTCAGCAGGGCTGGTACTGCGTGGCCTGTGAGGAATTCAAGGACGATCCCCATGAAGCACAGGATCCCGAATGCCCCATCCACCGCAAACCGCTCGAGTGGCGCGATGAGGTCAACCTGTTCTTTCGTCTGTCGCGCTACCAGCAGGCCATTGAGGCACTGATCCAACAACCGGGTTTCATCGCCCCGGAGAGCCGCCGCCGCGAGGTGGAAAATTTTGTCGCCCAGGGCCTGCGCGACTTCTCGATTTCCCGTGTGAATCTGCCGTGGGGCATTCCCGTGCCCGGCCACGTAGGCCACACCTTTTATGTCTGGTTTGACGCTCTGCTGGGCTATCTGACCGCCCTGTTGGATGAGGATGAACCCGTCGCGCTGCAGCGCCTGCAGCAGCGCGGCTGGCCGGCCCAATTGCACGTCATCGGCAAGGACATCCTGCGGTTTCACGCGGTGTACTGGCCGGCGATGCTCCTATCGGCAGACCTGCCCCTGCCCGAACGGGTGTTCGGCCACGGTTTTCTGACACGGGAAGGCCAGAAGATGGGCAAATCCCTTGGCAACGTGCTCGATCCTGCGGTGTTGCTCGAGCGCTGTGGCAGCGATGCCGTGCGTTGGTACTTGTTGCGGGACATCCCTTTCGGCGACGACGGTGATTTTCAACAGCAACGCTTTCTGGATCTGGTCAACAACGACCTGGCGAACACCATTGGCAACCTGTTGAATCGCACGATTGCCATGGCCCGCCGCTGGTTTGACGGGGGCGTGCCGCCCGCCGCTGGCGGCAACGACCCGTCCCATCCGTTGGCGGTGCAAGCCCAGCAGGCGGTGAGCAGCTACGGACCGGCCATGGATCGCCTTGACTTTCGCGCCGCTGCAGAAGCGGCGCTGCAGCTGGCAATCGCCGCCAATGGCTACCTCAATGACGAGGCACCCTGGAGCAAGATCAAGGATCCGCAGCGCATCGATCAGGTTGCCCTTGATCTCTACGCGGTTCTGGAGGCCACGCGCATCGTGGCCCTGCTGCTGACCCCGTTGGTGCCAGCCTTGAGCCAGCGCATCCTCGATCAGTTGCCTCGCGGCTGCGAGCGCCCCTGGACCCAGCTGCTCGAATGGGGACAGTTGCCCCAGGGCGCCCCGTTGCTCGAACCGTCCCCGGTGATGGCTCGGCTCGAACTGGAGGCTGATCTCTGATGCGGGCGATCCGCACCGCTCTGCTGATCTGTTCAGCAGCCCTGGTGCTGGTGGCCTGCAGCAACCGCAAGACCGAGGACGACAGCCAGGCCTCCACACCGTTTGTGTTTCAGGCCCTCAACCTGCAACAGCAATCGGCCCAGGGCAAGCTGCTCTGGCGTGTGCGCAGCCCAGAAGCCCGCTACGACCTGTCGCGGCGATTGGCCCTGGCCCAGAATCTGAGCGGCGAGATCTACACCAACGGATCGCTGCTGTACAGGCTGCGCTCGAGCCACGGCACCGTGCTCAACGACGGTGAGGTGTTGCAGCTCGAGGGGCAGGTCACGGTCGAACGCCTGGGCGCCGACCTGGTCACCATCCGCGCCTCCCGCATGCGCTGGTACCCCCGTCTGCAACGGCTCGAGCTCGATCGGCGGGCCCAGGCGGCCACCAAGGAGCTCTCACTAACGGCCAAACGTGCCACCTTGCTGATGGACCGCGATCTGCTCGAACTGCGCGGCCATCCCCGCATTCAACGGGGTGGGCTGCGCCTGGTTCTGCGCAGGCTGGACTGGTCTCCGGGCAGTGGCCAGCTGCAAACCCAGGGGCCTGTGGTCGCCACGGCCGTGAATCAGCCCAACGCTGGCGAACCAAGCCGGCTCGAGGCCGCCGGGCTGCAGGGCAACACGATCACACGGTTGCTTGAGCTGCAGGGGCCCGTTCGCTTCCGCTCGCCCGCTCAACGGGCCTGGTTGGTTGCCGGTCCGTCGTTGTTCAACGTCGCCGCCAACACCCTGCAATCGAGCGTGCCGTTTCGCGGCGGCTACGGCTCGGTCAAGGCCCAGGGTGGGGGGTTCGAAGCCGATTTCAACAGCAATCGGGTTTCGGTGCTGCAGGGGTGCCAATTGCAGCAACCGGGCACCAACCTGACCGCGACCAGCTGCACCTGGAACTGGCTCAGCAAGCGCGCCACGGCCATCGGCACTGTGACCTTGCGCCGCGCCTCCCTGCAACAGGTCACCCGCGCCCAGCAGCTGCAGGCCAGGCTTGGGGACGGGGGTTTGCTGATCTTCAGCAGTCCGGGTTCAACGGTGCAATCAACCCTGCGGCTGCCAGCGTCACGGCCCCGTCCGAAGCCAGCCATCGGTCTATGAGCTTGCTGGCCCAGCCATCCACCCAGGCTTCATCACTGCTGCTGAAGCAGCGCGGCGACCATCCCCCCAGCAGCAGCAAGCCCGATTGACCCAGAGGCTGAACCAACACGCTGGGCAGGCCCTCGAGCAGGGGCTCAAATTCGTCGCGCCCCGGATAGTGGCGCAGATCCACCAGCACGATGCGGCGCTGCCGCGCTTGGGACTGGCGGCAGATCGCACCGGGCACGAACCGCAGCTGGCGCGAACCCTCCGAGAGCAGACCCCGCTGCAACACCACCTGGTCGTTCCACCAGAGCAGCACCACGGCGGCCGGGGTGGCCTTGAGCAATTGCCTCGAGCCCCACAGCAGCTCGAGCCGCAGCTCCTCAGGCAGATCGTTGAGCAGCAGCAGGCCCTCATCCCCTCGCAACTGCGCCCGCTCGGGGGGCAGGGGAACGGCCCGGGTCCAGAGCACGCCCACCAGCATCAAGCCCACGGAGGCCAGTGCGGCCAAAGCCGAGCTGCGCTGCAGCGCAGGATCGGTCAGAGGCGAGGTCAATTGGTTGACCACGGTCAGCAGCAGCCCCAGCACGCCCACCGAGGCACAGATCCTTGCTGAGGAATTCATTGCGCACAGGATGCCGGATCATGCCGATCCTGCTGCAATGGCAGCAGCGTTGTGTGGTGTCATGACCCCTGCAGAAGCCTTTGCTGCGATTTGCCTGGCTGCCGTCGGTTGCGACGGTCAGCTGGGTCGTGACGAAGCCCGATCGCTCCGCCGCCAACTCGAGTTCCGCTCCCCCTTTCAACAGCAGAACGAACAGGCCATGGGTGATCTGTTCGATGGGCTGCTGACGCTGTTGCGGCGTGACGG
>VGQR01000098.1 GCA_016882345.1 Cyanobacteria bacterium K_DeepCast_35m_m2_023 | reverse complement strand
TACCGGACGCTGGCCGCCGCCGACAACGCGGTGATGCTCGAGGACGCCGCCAAGGGCCTCGAACCCCAGACCCGCAAGCTGTTCGAGGTCTGCCGCATGCGCCAGATCCCGATCTTCACCTTCATCAACAAGATGGACCGGCCCGGGCGCGAGCCGCTCGAGCTGATCGATGAGATCGAGCAGGAGCTCGGTTTGGCCTGCTGGCCGGTCAACTGGCCGATCGGCAGCTGCGAGCGTTTTCGCGGCGTGATCGACCGCCGCAGCCAGCAGGTGATCCTGTTTGCGCGGGCCGAGCGCGGCCGGGCCAGCGAAGAACAGCTGATGTCGGTTGCAGAAGCCCGCACATCGGGCGTCGTGGAAGCAGAGCTCCTGGATCAGGCCCTTGAGGAACTGGAGCTGCTCGATGGCGCCGGTGCCGACCTCGACCTGGAGCTGGTGCACGGGGGCCAGCTCAGCCCGGTGTTTTTTGGCTCGGCGATAACCAACTTCGGCGTACGGCCGTTTCTCGATGCCTTTTTGGAGCTGGCCCAGAAGCCCGTCGGACGCCCCAGCAACGCCGGCCTGATCGAGCCGGTGGCGCCGGGGTTCAGCGGGTTTGTGTTCAAGCTGCAGGCCAACATGGATCCCCGCCACCGCGACCGGGTGGCGTTTGTGCGGGTCTGCAGCGGCCAGTTCGAGAAGGACATGACCGTGCAGCACGCCCGCACCGGCAAGACGATCCGCCTGTCGCGCCCCCAGAAGCTGTTTGGCCAGGACCGCGAAGTGGTCGAGGACGCCTACCCCGGCGATGTCATCGGCCTCAACAACCCGGGCATGTTTGCCATCGGCGACACCATTTACACCGGCAGCCGCCTGGAATACGAGGGCATCCCCTGCTTCAGTCCCGAGATCTTCGCCTGGCTGCGCAACCCCAACCCTTCGGCGTTCAAGAGCTTCCGCAAGGGCGTCAACGAACTGCGCGAAGAAGGAGCCGTGCAGATCCTCTATGACACCGACGAGAGCAAGCGCGATCCGATCCTGGCGGCGGTGGGCCAGCTGCAGCTCGAGGTGGTCCAGTACCGCCTCGAAAACGAATACGGCGTGCAGACGCGGCTGGAGCCCCTGGGCTTTTCGGTGGCCCGCTGGGTGGTGGGCGGCTGGCCGGCGCTCGAGGCGGTGGGGCGCATCTTCAACTGCAAGACCGTGCGCGACGCCTGGAGGCGGCCGGTGCTGCTGTTCAAGAACGACTGGAATCTCAACCAGCTGGCCGAGGACCATCCGCAGCTGGAGCTGAGCGCTGTGGCGCCGGTGGTGAGCGGCGTCGAGCCGATCAGTCTCTGATCCGAGGCTGATCGAGGGCGCCAGCGCCTCACCTCGGTGAACGCGCTCACGGTCAGCCGAGTGGCCACGCCAGAATTCGTGTAACGAAGCGTCACAGCCATGCCACAACCGCTCTGGCTGGTACGCCCCCGACCAGATGGGGGCTGCGATTACGTCAATTTTGTGCCGACCCAAGCCGGTGGCACCCAGGCCAGCGTTGAGATGCGCGAAGGCAGTCACCTGCCGCCCCAGATGCCCTTGCTCAAGCGCCGCCACCGTCTGCCGCCCGAAGAGGCCGAACGCTGCCGCCTGCAGCTGCAACAGAACGATGGTTTTCACAGCAGTGAGCCCCTGTTCTGACCCGCCTCGATACGCTCGACACAGCCCCCAGGCCCCCTTGCCCGGCCATGAACTCCAGTCCAGACCAGCCTCAACCGGCGGCCAACGCCCCCGACCCCTATGGGCTGTTGGGCGTCGCGGCTGATGCCAGCTTTGAAGAGGTGCAGACGGCCAAGCAAGCCAGGTTGCTTGAACTTGGCGACGACCCCCTGGCTCGGGCCCGTGTTGAGGCGGCCTACGACGCTGTGCTCATGGGTCGACTCAAGGACCGCCAACAGGGCAAGGTCAGCACGGCTGCCCGCAGCGCCTCGGTTCGCGAAGACAAGGTGGCCAGCGTCAAACCAGCAAGCGCCAAGGCCCTGCCTGCCTTGCCGAAGCTGCCTGCCTTACCACGCCCTGCTGGACTGCGCGGCGTCAACATGAGCCTGCCCAGCCTGCAGTTCGCGGCCGGACCCGATGGCTGGATCACCCTGGCTGCAGCGGCGGCTCTGGTAGGGCTGTTGCTGCTGGTGCCGAGCGCCAGCCCAGAGCTGCTGCTGGCGCTTGGCACCTTGGGCACGGTGACGGCCTTGCAACGCCGCAATCGCCGGTTCTGGCCTGCAGTCGGTTGGAGTGTTGCCCTGTTGATCACCGGGCTGGTGGTGGGCGCGTTCCTGATGGGTGTTCTGCCGGCCGATCTGCCGTTGGGTTTGCCCCTGAGCTCGGTACAGGTGCAAAGCCTGCCGGCATTGATGCTGTTGGCTCTGGGGGCCCTGCTCATCGCCTGAATCTTGCGCTCCGCAGTCTTGCTCTCCGCATCGGGTAAGCCTGAGCGGCAAAGCCAGCACGTTCAGACCAAAGGCTTGGTCGTTCGCCCTCAGCTGCAGTCCAAAAACGTTGGCTCGGATGATCTCAAAACCGTTGCCGGTGGTGAATGAATGAAATCCTGTCGACGCGGTAACAGGAGCTCAAATACCGTCGTGCACATCCGCCAATGATTTGAGTCGCTTGAAGCAAGGTGATGAACCTGTTACCGGCAGTGCTGACGATAGGTTTTCGGCTGGTGATGTCATCGAGTCTTGTCCATGCTTGAATCGCACTAGCAGGGGCCCTGGTCGGGTGACGTCGCGATTCGTTATCTGGACTACGATTTCTCAGACCTTGATGCGGTACACAATCTCCGAACAAGACGAGATCGCGTGCGTTTGATTGGTGTTGATCCGGAGGGACTGCTGGCGACGCCCTTTGGCCAAAAATTCCTTATTACTTACAACAAATATTGGTAGCGTATTCAATAATCCGATCACGTTCACTGTCAATATGGACGTGATCGTTTCAGCCATCATGGGTTTGCTATTGCTCGCGGCGTGCAAGCCCACAGGGGGCTGGTCATGGGCCATCAAGTCCACGTCCTGAAGGGCGTCGAGGCTTCAATGCGTTAGCGCCTGCCGTCTCGAGTTCCTGGATGAGCTCCTGCAGCTCACCGCCGCCGACGTTGTAAACCTCGTTGCAAAAGTGGCAGGTCAGTTCAGCCTGGCCATCCTCCTGGAGAATCGCATTCAATTCATCGCGCCCCAGCAGTTTCAAGGCGCCAACGCTGCGCTTGCGGCTGCAGGGGCAGTGGAAGCTGACCTCCTGTTCGGCGACGTCACCGAGCTCGTCGAGGGGTTGGGGATCGAGATCGGGAAAGATGGCGACCAGCAACTGGTGGAGGTCGCCATCGCAGCTCGCAAGCCGCTGACTGAAGCCGCTGACCTCGCGGCAGCGCTCCTCGAGCAGGGCCACCAGGGCCGGCTCGTGGGAGGCCTTGGGCAGCACCTGCACCAGCACGCCCCCGCTGCAGCGCACCCCCTTGCTGTCGATCTGTTCGCCGACGAACACCGCTGACGGCGTTTGCTCCGAATGCACCAAGTAAGAGGCCACGTCATCGCCGATGCCGCCGCTGACCAGTTCGACGGTGCTGCTGTAAGGCTCTCCTTCGCCCAGATCGCGCACCACGTGCAGGTAGCCGGTGCCCGCTGCGGTCTTGAAATCAAAATGGTGCAGGCCATCGGCTTCGCTCACTAGATCGAGCTCAAGCTGCGGATTGCCCACATAGCCGCGCACGGTGCCGTCGCGGCCGGCATCGACCATCAGGCCCTTGAGCGGGCCATCGGAAGCGATGCGCAGATTGACCCGTCCATGGGCCACTTTCATCGAGCTGGCCAGCAGCAGGCCGGCGGTCATGGCCCGGCCCAGCAGCGCTGTCGTCAGGTACGACAGGCCATGGCGGCGGCGGGCATAACGGCTGGCCACGGTGGTGGTCACAGCCACCATTCGAATGCCGCCACCGGCGGCGGTGGCGCGCAACATCCTGTCGCTCATGCCGCTCTCAGCTCTGAGGGCATCGTACGGAGCCTGCCCTGCTCGAGCTGCCAACGGGGCCCTGCGATGCCGGCAAACAGTTCCGGTTCATGGCTCACCACCAGCACGCTGCGGTCGCGGGCCAGCTGCGAGAGCAAGGTCAGGATTTCACCTCGCACGCTCCAGTCGAGACCCGCAGTGGGTTCATCGAGCAGCAGCACCTGGGGCTTGCGCAGCAATTGCACCGCCAGGGCCAGCCGACGCTGCTGTCCGCCGCTCAGTTGTTCTGGCGCTTGCTGCAGTGACAAGGCCTCAAGCCCCACCTGACGCAGCACTGCTGCAGCGTCATCGGCGCTCAGGCGCCGGTGCCCCAACTTCAGCTCCTGCCCCACCGACAGGCCCAGAAAGTGGCGTTCTGGAAACTGAAACACCAGCCCACACAACCAGCGCCGCTGCCTGGCGTCCAGGCGCTGTCCCTGCCAGCGCACCGCACCGGCGCTGGGTTCGGCCAGTCCGCTGATCACCTCGAGCAGGGTTGTTTTGCCGCTGCCGCTGCGACCCGCCACCAGCCCGAGTTGCCCCGGGGCCAACTGCAGATCGATGCCGTCGAGCACCGCCTCTGGGGACGTGGCGCTCTGGTAGCGGATGCCGTCGAGCTCAAGCATCCGACCAGCATGCCCGCGGCGCGGCCGTGTTTGATGGTGCAACAGCCGTGATTGCAATCCGCCCTGCCATGGAGGTTCAGTTCCGCGACGTCGACCCCTTCAACTGCTGGATCTGGCTGCGCACCCCCGAGCCCCTCTCCCAGGGCGAGCGGGGCTATGTGGAGACCGCCTTCGACAGCTGGTTCTTTCTGGGCAAGCTCGGCGGGTTCAACGCCGAAAACCTGCAGGCCCACGAGGAGGGTGTGGATCTCAGTTGGATGGCGTACGACGGTGATGGCGCTGAACGCGCCATGCCCGCCCTGATGCACAACATGGGCGAGCTGGAGCTCAAGGGGTGTTGGGCCCGCTGCTGGGTTGATCTGGGCACCAGTGATGCGCTGGCCCTCGACGTGCTGATCAACACCCTGCGCCAACTCAACAACGATGTGCTTGAGATCGAGCAGCTGTTGATTGGCGGCATCAACGAGGATTGGCCGATCGACGATCAGCCCGAAGCGATGTTCGCCGGGCTGGATGCCCTTGCCGAGGCCGAGCTCGACGACGATCGCGATGACGACAACGACGACATGGATCACGGCGATGAAGACCCCATCTCGTTCACCCGCACCGGCGCCTGAGCTGTGGTTCGTGAACTGCGCCGTCTGTTGCTGAGTCCGGAACGGCTCAGCGCTGCCGCCGATCGGGCGCCAGTGCCGCTGGAGCCAGACGAGCGCCACTATTTGAGTCGGGTGCTGCGGCTACGCCGCGGTGAGGCCTTTGCCGTCGTTGATGGCCAGGGACACCTCTGGCAGGCACGCTTCGACGATCGGCATGCGTGCCTTCAACAGCCACTGCAGCAGCCCTTTCAGCAGCAGCCCTCGCCCACTGTGCTGCTGCAGCTGGCGGTGGCGATGCCCCGGCGCGACACCGATGTGCTGCTGCGCATGGTGACCGAGCTGGGCATCGATCGGCTGGTGCCGCTGCTGGCCGAGCGCAGCGTCACCGAGCGCTGGAACCCCCAGCGCTCGGCTGTGATCCTGCGCGAGGCGGTTGAACAGTGCGAACGCCTCTGGGCTCCGGCCCTCACTGAACCGCAGCCCGCGGTGGCCTGGTTTGCTGATGCTGAACCATGGCCCCAAGGAGCCGCAGGCACAGGTTCAGGTGCCGGTGTGCGCCTGCTGGCAACCACGCGGCGGGCCCAGGTCCCCGAACTGGCCGAGCTGCTGAGGACGTTGAGCCCCCAGGGGCCGATCACCCTGGCCCTCGGACCCGAAGGGGGCTGGACCCCGTCAGAGGAGCGTCAGGCGCTCGCATTCAACTGGCGGCCCGTGGGCCTCGGACCCACGATTCTGCGCACTTCGACGGCGGCAGTGGCGGCGGCCACCCTGCTGTGCAGTTGGCGCCAGGGCCTCAGCTCTTGAACAGGCTGGAGGCCATGGCCTTGAAGCCACCCATGTTGGCGCCAGGCTTGCGGCGGCGGGTCGGCACGGCGTTGGCCGGGTTGAGGCAATCGGGAGCAAAGGTGCTCAACGCGGCGGCCGGCTTGGCCTCTTGCGCGGCCCGCAGTTCGGCGGCGATGGCTTCGGCCGTGGTCAGCACCGGGGCCTCGGCCCTGCTGGGGGCAACCGCAGCGGCGGGGGCGCCAGGCTTGACGGTCTTGTCGGTTTGGGGAGCGGGTGCTGGGGCAGCAACAGCGACCTGGGCCGGTTTGGCGCCTTCACTGCCCAGGTCAAGGAAAAAGCTGGCCTTGCGGTTGAACACCATCTTGCGCACCGTGCTGCAGCGATTATCCGCTGCGCCCAGCCGCCTGGGAGCCTCGCCTTAGGGCAGTGCAACACAATGGATCAATGGCGCTTCAGCTCCCCCTGCAGACTCCGCTGCACTGGTTGCTGGCGCTGCTCATCAATGCCGTCTTGATTGCGGCTGCCAGCCGCCTGCCGCTGCTGACCCGCTCGGGCTGGGTCCATGCCGCAGCTCTGGGCACCATGCTCTGGGGCACCCTGGGGCTGCAGGGTTGGCTGGCGGTGGTGGCTTACCTGCTGCTCGGCTCGGTGGTGACCAAGCTGGGCTTTGCCACCAAGCAGGCCCGTGGGCTTGCCGAGGCGCGCGGCGGCCGCCGCGGCCCCGAAAATGTCTGGGGCTCTGCCGCCAGCGGCACCCTGCTGGCGTTGCTGCTGCCCTTGCTGCCCGACTCGTGGAGTCCTGTGCTGCTGCTCGGGTTTGCCGCCAGTTTTGCCGCCAAGCTGGCCGACACCTTCGGCAGCGAGATCGGCAAGCGCTGGGGCCGCAGCACCGTGCTGATCACCAGCCTGCGGCCTGTCCCAGCGGGTACCGAAGGGGCGGTCAGCCTCGAGGGCACCGCGGCCAGCCTGCTTGGGGGGGGGCTGATGGCCCTGATCTGTGCGCTGCTCGGCTTGCTCGCCACCCCTGCCGCCGTGGTGTTGGTCACCCTGGTGGCGCTTGTGGCCACCTTGATCGAAAGTGCCATCGGGGCCACCCTGCAGCGGCGCCATGGCTGG
>VGQR01000097.1 GCA_016882345.1 Cyanobacteria bacterium K_DeepCast_35m_m2_023 | reverse complement strand
ATAGCGATTTGGTTCGCGATTCATGGTGTTCACGAACTCCATGATAGCGCTCTCAGCAGTGTCTCTGGCTTCACGATTCCTAGCCTGAAGAGATGCACCGATTAATCCACCCGAAGTACGCGCAAGGATCGCCGCTACACCAACCACAAGAACAAAAATTGTAAGAACAGCGATCTGCAACACATAACCAGTTTGCCGTTGTTGGGCTCGCGATGACAACAGATGCCACATCAGGGAATCGATCCGCGGCTGTCTCACTCTGAAGACAACAGGAGACGTAGCCTGATCGGCGGAGCCTTGGGTGCGACGAACCATGGTCAGCAATCGAGTATTGATTCAGACGTTAACTGTTCGTTCGCAAAAATCCAACTGTAAAGCTTGTGTTACATTTGTTAGCTTCCCTAATGACTTCAGTAAGAAATTGGCCCTGTCGGATCGCCCAAGCAGAGCTATATCACAGCTGAAAATTTGCGACACATCGTCGTCAAGGGCCTGAGTTGGCTTGTAGGGACTCGATAGGCTGCCCCCATCCCCTTCATCCTCCACCAGACCACCGTGCTCGACCAGCGGCTGCTGCGCGACAACCCCGAGCTGATCGCCGTCCAACTGGCCCGCCGGGGTATGCAGGTCGACCTGACTGGAGTGCAGCTGATCGCCCGCCAGGAGCGGGATCTCGAGCAGCAGCGCAGCGAGCTGCAGGCCGAGGGCAACCGCATTGGCAAGCAGGTGGGTCAGCTGATCCAGGGGGGCGCGGCAGCAAACGGGCCCGAGGTGCGGCAACTGCGTGATGCCGGCAACCGCATCAAGCAGCAGGTGGCGGTGCTCGAAGAGGAGGAAAAGGCGCTTGAAGCCAAGCTGCGCGAGCAACTGCTCACCTTTCCCAACCTGCCGTCGGCCGACACCCCCGATGGTGCCAACGAAACCGAGAACGTGGAGGTGAGCCGTTGGGGCACGCCACGCAGCGAAGACGGCCTGCAGGAGCACTGGCAGATCGCCGAACGACTGGGCTTGTTTGAAAGCGAACGCTCGGTGCGCATCGCCCAGAGCCGCTTTGTGACGCTGCTGGGCCAGGGCGCCCGGTTGGAGCGCGCCCTGATCAGCTTCATGCTCGATCTGCACAGCAGCCGCGGCTACAGCGAGGTGCTGCCGCCGATCCTGGTGAACAGCGACAGCCTGCGCGGCTCGGGCCAGTTGCCCAAGTTCGCCGACGAGAGCTTTCGCTGCGCCGACGATGACCTGTGGCTGACCCCCACCGCCGAGGTGCCGATCACCTCCCTGCACCGCGGCGAGGTGATCCCGGCCGAGCAGCTGCCGCTTAAGTATGCGGCCTACACCCCCTGTTTTCGCCGCGAGGCGGGCAGCTACGGCCGCGACACCCGCGGGCTGATCCGCCTGCACCAGTTCAACAAGGTGGAGCTGTACTGGTTCTGCCACCCCGATCACTCGGCCGAGGCGCACCAGCAGCTCACCGCCGATGCCGAGGCGGTGCTGGTGGCCCTGGAGCTGCCCTACCGCAAGATCGAACTGTGCAGCGGCGATCTAGGCTTCTCGGCCAGCCGCACCTACGACCTGGAGGTGTGGCTGCCGGGGGCCGGCTCCTACCGCGAGATCTCGAGCTGCAGCGTCTGCGGTGACTTTCAGGCGCGCCGCAGCAGCATCCGCTGCAAGGACGGCAAGACCACCCAGCTGCTGCACACCCTCAACGGCAGCGGCCTGGCCGTGGGGCGCACCATGGCGGCACTGCTCGAGACCGGCCAGCAGTCCGACGGCACTGTGCAGTTGCCCCAGGCGCTGGTGCCCTATTTCGGCCGCGATCGCATCACGGCGCCGTGAACCAGCTGCGCCGGCTCACCCCAGGGCTCGGCGGATTTCCGCTGCGCATGGTGCTGCTGAGCTGGGTGGCGGTGGTGCTGCATAGCCTGATCGCCCCCTGGGGCGCCCTGAGTGGGGCCTCACCCTGGATCGCCCTGGGGGTGGATCTGCTGCTGGTCTATGCCGCCCTGCATCTGGCCCGTTGGCTGCTGCTGGAACTGCCCGCCCAGCTGGGGCTGTGGCGAGGACCGTCAAAAATTTTGAGCGATCTGCTGCTGCTGGTGATTGCTGCTGCTTTCACCGTGGTGCTGATTCAGCAGCGGGCCCAGATCAACCTGGTGGGCCTGGTGACCACCTCGGCGGTGCTGACCGCCGTGATCGGCCTGGCCGCTCAAGAAACGCTCAAAGACCTGTTTGCCGGCATCACGCTGCAACTCGATCCCCCCTTTCGCGAGGGCGATTGGATTGACCTCGGGGAGGTGCGCGGCATTGTCACCCAGCTCACGCTGATGAACACCCATCTCAGCGCGATGGATGGGGCGCAGGTGGTGCTGTCGAACAGCACCGTGGCCCAGCAAAACCTGCGGCGGTTTCGCTCCGGAACCCCGGTGGGCTGCCGCTTCAGCCTTGGACTCGACTACGCATTGCCCCCCAGCGAAGCCCTGGCGCTGTTGCGTCGCGTGCTGTGCCTGCACCCCGCGGTGCTGGACCAGCCCGCGCCCAAGGTTTGGGTCGGCGGCTACGACGCCAGCGCCATTCGCTATGAGGTCATGGTGTTTCAGGCTGAGCTGGGCGATCGCGCCCATTTCGATCTGACCAGCGACCTGCTCGAGCAGGTCTGGTACGCGCTTGAGCGAATCGGCCAAAGCGTGCCGTTCCCGGTGATGGAACTGCGCAGGCGCGATCGGCTCAGGGACCAGCACGTCTTGGATCGCAGTCGCGGCGGCAGCAGCAAGCGGGCCGAATGGCTCAGCCGCAACCCCCTGCTCGCTGAACTCAATCTTCAGGAACGCCTACGGCTCGCCGAGCTCACCCGCTGCCTGCGCTTTGCCGCCGGCGAGGTTGTCGTGCGCGAAGGCGATCCTGGCGATGCCCTGTATCAGGTGATCAGCGGCAGCGTCGAAGTGCTCAAAAGCAGCCCGGCTGGCCCGCCCACCTCAATCGCCAAACTGGGCCCCGAAGCGGTGTTCGGCGAGATGACCCTCTGTGTCGACGAACCCCGAAACGCCTCGGTTCGAGCCCTGGAGCCAACCACCCTGCTCGAAGTCGAACGGCGCGACCTGCTGCCACTGATCGAATCAGATCCCAGCCTGCTTGGACGCATCGCTGCCCTGGTGAGTGCCCGTCGCAGTGAACTGCAGCAACTCGCCGATGCCGAATCCAGCCGGCTGGGCGACACGCTGCTCAAACGCATGCAACAGCTGTTCAACAACATGGGAGGCCAGAGCGACTAGCGTCAGCGCTCAGTGAGGCTGTCGGCATGGGTGTTCTGGTGGCACTGGCCATCCTGGCGGGACTGATCGTGGTGCACGAGGCGGGTCATTTCTTGGCCGCCACCCTGCAAGGCATCCGCGTCAGCGGTTTTTCGGTTGGTTTTGGCCCGGTGCTGCTCGAGCGCCGCTTGCGCGGCGTGCAATTTGCCCTGAGGGCCATTCCGTTAGGCGGCTTCGTCAGCTTTCCCGATGACGACGATGACAGCCCGATCCCGGCCAACGACCCCGACCTGCTGCGCAACCGGCCGCTGCCGCAAAGGGCCCTGGTGATCGCCGCGGGGGTTTTGGCCAACCTGCTGTTGGCCTGGCTGGTGCTGCTGGGCCAGGGGCTGGTGGTGGGCATTCCCTCGGGCTTCAGCGCCACCCCAGGTGTGCTGGTCAGCGGCGTGCAGAGCGGCCAGCCTGCCGCCCTCGCTGGTCTGCAGAGCGGCGACCGCATCACCGCCCTGGCTGGCGAGAGCCTCGGCGGGGGGCAGACGGCCGTCGCCCGCCTGGTCGACCAGATCAAGGCGGCACCAGGGTTGACGGTCCCGGTCGCGGTCGATCGCGACGGCCGCAACCTGCAGCTGCGGCTCACCCCCGATGATCTCGGCGGGGTGGGCCGCATCGGAGCCCAGCTGCAACCCAGCGGCATCGAGACCTTTCGCGCCGCACGGGGCCCGCTGGAGCCCCTGCGCCAGGCCAATCGCGACCTGATGCTGCTGCTCAAGCGCACCGTCGATGGCTTCACCACTCTGGTGACCCATTTCGGCACGACCGCCAGCCAGGTCTCAGGACCAGTTAAGATTGTCGAAATGGGGGCTTCGCTGGCCCATCAAGGGGGCAATAGCCTGTTTCTGTTCACCGCCTTGATCTCGATCAACCTAGCGGTGCTGAACGCCCTGCCCCTGCCCCTGCTCGACGGCGGTCAGTTGGTGCTGTTGCTGCTCGAAGGGCTGCGCGGTCGGCCCTTGCCCGAGCGTTTTCAGATGGCCTTCATGCAATCCGGCTTTGTGTTTCTGGTCGGCCTCAGCCTGGTGCTGATCGTCAAGGACACCAGCCAGCTGGCCGTGGTCCAGCAACTTCTGAGCCGCTGAACAGGCCGCGACAACCGGCGAGGTAAGCTGACGAGCTACGTCTTGAGAGCTCAGCTGCCGGATGGCTAAAAAGTCGATGATCGCGCGCGACGTCAAGCGCAAGAAGATGGTCGAGCGCTACGCAGCCAAGCGTGCCGCCCTCAAGGCTGCCTTTGAAGCGGCTGCTGATCCGATGGAGCGCCTGGAAATCCACCGCAAGATCCAGGACCTACCCCGCAACAGTGCCCCCAGCCGTCTGCGCAACCGCTGCTGGGCCACCGGTAAACCCCGCGGCGTCTATCGCGACTTTGGCCTGTGCCGCAACCAGCTGCGCGAGCGCGCCCACAAGGGCGAACTGCCCGGCGTGGTCAAGTCCAGCTGGTAAGCAGAGCGGTGGTAGGACCTCGACCACAAACCCCATTCTGGTGATGCAGCAGCGCCCTCCAGCAGGGCGCTTTTTTGTGCAGTCAGCGCGATGCGGGCGAGCAACGCCTGCTCCAGCGCGCAGCAAAGCATGAAAAAACACCGAAATCCGCCAGACCTTGGGGGCCAAATGCGAGAATGAGAGTTGACAAAAAGGACATAAAGCCCAGTGCAAGGACAAACTCAGTCGATCTCCTTCGATGGTCGGGAGATCCGGCTGACCACCGGTCGTTTTGCCCCCCAGGCCGGGGGCTCGATGATGGTCGAATGCGGAGATACCGCCGTTCTGGTCACCGCCACACGCTCTGGCGGCCGTGAAGGCATCGATTTCCTGCCCCTGATCTGCGATTACGAAGAGCGGCTGTACGCCGCCGGCCGCATTCCAGGCAGTTTCATGCGTCGCGAGAGCCGCCCACCCGAGCGCGCCACCCTGATCGCCCGCTTGATCGATCGGCCGATGCGGCCGCTGTTTCCAGGCTGGATGCGCGACGACCTGCAGGTCGTCGCCACCTGCCTCTCGCTCGACGAGCGGGTTCCACCCGACGTGCTGGCCGTGACTGGCGCCTCGATGGCCACCCTGCTGGCCAAGATCCCCTTCCACGGCCCGATGGCGGCGGTGCGCGTGGGCCTGCTGGGCGATGACTTCGTCCTCAACCCCAGCTACCGCGAAATCGAACGCAGTGATCTGGATCTGGTGGTCGCCGGTACGCCCCAAGGCGTGATCATGGTCGAAGCCGGTGCCAACCAGCTGCCCGAGCAGGATGTGATCGAAGCCATCGACTTCGGCTACGATGCGGTGAGCGAACTGCTCAAGGCGCAGCTCGATCTGCTCAAGACTTTGGGCATCGACCAGGTGATTCCTGAAGCCAAGGCTGAAGACGCCACCCTGCCCAAGTTCCTCGAGAAGGAATGCAGCAAGGGCATCGGCGAAGTGCTCAAGCAGTTCAGCCTCAGCAAGGGCGAGCGTGACGACAAGCTCGACGCCATCAAAGCCGAAGTCGCCAGCAAAATTGAAGGTCTCAAAGACGACGACGCCATCAAAGTCGCCGTCAGCAGAAACGGCAAAGCCTTGGGCAACAGCTACAAATCGCTGACCAAGAAGCTGATGCGCGAGCAGATCATCAAAGATGGCAAGCGCGTCGACGGCCGCAACCTCGACGACGTCCGTCCAATTCAGGCCGCTGTCGGAGTGCTGCCCAAGCGCGTCCACGGCTCAGGCCTGTTCCAGCGCGGTCTGACCCAGGTGCTGTCCTGCGCCACCCTGGGCACCCCCAGCGACGCCCAGGAGATGGATGACCTCAATCCATCGAACGAAAAGACCTACCTACACCACTACAACTTCCCCCCCTACTCGACCGGTGAGACCCGGCCGATGCGCAGTCCCGGCCGCCGCGAGATCGGCCACGGCGCCCTAGCCGAACGAGCCCTGGTGCCCGTGCTGCCCCCCAAGGAGTCGTTCCCCTATGTGCTGCGGGTGGTCTCGGAGTGCCTCAGCTCCAACGGCTCCACCTCCATGGGCTCGGTGTGCGGCAGCACCCTGGCACTCATGGATGCCGGCGTACCCCTCAAGGCCCCGGTGAGTGGAGCCGCCATGGGGTTGATTAAGGAAGGCGATGAGGTGCGCATCCTCACCGACATCCAGGGCATCGAGGATTTCCTCGGAGACATGGACTTCAAGGTGGCCGGCACCGACAAGGGCATCACCGCCCTGCAGATGGACATGAAGATCACGGGGCTTGAGCTCAAGACCGTGGCTGAAGCCATCAACCAGGCCCGTCCGGCCCGGCTGCACATCCTCGAGAAGATGCTCGAGGCAATCGACAAGCCCCGCGACACCCTGAGCCCCCACGCCCCCCGCCTGCTCAGCTTCCGCATCAATCCGGAGCTGATCGGTACCGTGATCGGCCCTGGGGGCCGCACGATCAAGGGCATCACCGAGCGCACCAACACCAAGATCGACATCGAGGATGGCGGCATCGTCACGATCGCCAGCCACGACGGTGCCGCAGCCGAAGAGGCCCAGCGCATCATCGAAGGGCTCACCCGCCGCGTGTCCGAGGGTGAAGTGTTCAGCGGTGCAGTGACCCGCGTGATCCCCATCGGCGCCTTCGTCGAGATCCTGCCCGGCAAAGAAGGCATGATCCACATCTCCCAGCTCTCGGAAGCCCGGGTCGAGAAGGTGGAAGACGTGGTCAACGTCGGTGATCAGGTCACCGTGCGCGTGCGCGAAATCGACAATCGCGGCCGCATCAACCTCACCCTGCGCGGTGTGCCCCAAAGCGACGGCGCGGCCACACCGGCCTGAGCGCACTCCAGACGATTCAGCCCCCGTACGGGGGCTTTTTTTTGCGGAAAGGCACA
>VGQR01000096.1 GCA_016882345.1 Cyanobacteria bacterium K_DeepCast_35m_m2_023 | reverse complement strand
TGACGCCAGTCCTAAGCTGCCGCCCCAGTTCAGCGCTCAGGAGCGCCAGTTGCTCGAGCAGCTGCGGGACTTGCGCAGTCAGGATCCCCGTGCTGATTGGCTGATGGCTGCCAAGCTCTGATCCTCAGCGCCAACACCGATGGATGTCTCCACGGCGTGGCCGGTCTGTGGTGCACCGTCCTTTTGTGCTGGCCGATGCAGAGGAATCGATCACCTCAGCCTCAGGGCGCCCTGTCGTGGAACGCTCCGTAGGATCCGCCCAGCGTTCTGTTCCCGATGGAGCTCACCTACCGCCCCCGCCGGCTGCGCCGCACGCCTGCCCTGAGGGCCATGGTGCGCGAGCACCAGGTTGCGGCCAGCGATTTCATCTACCCCTTGTTCGTGCACGAGGGTGCTGGCAATGAGCCGATCGGCGCGATGCCAGGGACCCAGCGTTGGAGCCTGGAAGGACTGGTCGATGAGGTCGGCCGCGCCTGGGATCTGGGCATCCGTTGCGTGGTTCTGTTCCCCAAGGTCGCAGATGGGCTCAAAACCGAGGACGGTGCCGAGTGTTTCAACGAGCACGGCCTGATTCCGCGGGCGATTCGCCGCCTCAAGGAGGTGCATCCCGGCATGGCGATCATGACCGACGTGGCGCTCGATCCCTACAGCTGCGATGGCCATGACGGCATCGTCAGCGGCGATGGCATCGTTCTCAACGATGAAACGGTGGCGATCCTGTGCAAGCAGGCGGTCGCCCAAGCCCGTGCTGGTGCTGACCTGATCGGGCCCAGCGACATGATGGATGGACGCGTGGGCGCCATCCGCGAGGCCCTCGACGAAGAGGGCTTCGAGCACGTCGGAATCATCAGCTATACCGCCAAATACGCCAGCGCCTATTACGGCCCATTCCGCGAGGCGCTCGATTCGGCCCCTCGGGCCGGGGCCGCCAAGCCGATTCCCAAGGACAAGAGCACCTATCAGATGGACCCGGCCAATGCGCGCGAAGCGCTCACCGAGGCCCAGCTCGATGAGCAGGAAGGGGCCGACATCATGATGGTGAAACCCGGCCTGGCCTATCTCGATATCATCCATCGCCTGCGCAACGAGACCGAGCTGCCGATCGCGGCTTACAACGTCAGCGGTGAGTACGCGATGGTCAAGGCCGCCGCACAGAATGGCTGGATTGACGAGCGCGCCGTGGTGCTGGAGACCCTGCTGAGCTTCAAGCGCGCGGGAGCAGATCTGATCCTGACCTACCACGCCTGTGATGCGGCCCAGTGGCTGCGGCAGGGTTGATTCGACGCAGGGCCTGCTTCGATCGCTTGAATGGGTTCAGCGCGAGTGGGAGTTGCAGATGGCAGTGAGTCGGCTGGGGCACGTGGCCCTGCGGGTCCAGGACATGGAGCGTGCCAAGGCGTTCTATGGGGCCCTTGGCTTGCGGCTCACCTGGGATGCCAGCGATTGGGCGTACATGCAATCGCCAGCGACCGGTGATGGCATCGCCCTGCTGAGCCCCGACTACAAGGCGGCGGGTCCCCATTTCGCCTTTCACCTCAGCGACCGCGCCCAGGTGGACGCGGTGCACGCCGAGCTCGAGTCGGCTGGACACCGCTGCGGACCCGTCCATGACCATCGCGATGGCACGGCCTCCTTCTACCTGCAGGATCCCGAAGGCAACTGGCTCGAAGTGCTCTATGAGCCGCCCGCTGGGATTCCGTCGAACGTGCCGGGCCAGCCGGCGATTGCTGCGCCGTCGGTTGGGGCCGGGTGAATCCAGCTGCTGAGACCCTTGACCTGCTGGAGTGGCCCAGGCTGGCCCAGCACCTGGCGAGTTTCGCCAGCACAGATGCCGGGCGGCGCCATTGCCTCGCGTTGCCCCTGGCAGCCGACCTTGACCGCTCCCGCGCCCTGATCGCCGAGACCGGCGAGCTGCTTGCCCTCGATGGCCTGCTGGACGGTGGGCTCAGCTTCCAGGGCATCGCCGACATCGAGCCTGTGGTCCAGCTGTGCACCAAGGGCGGTACGGCGGGGGGCGAATCCCTGCTGGCGCTGGCGCTGACACTCGCGGCGGCCCGGCGGCTCAGACGCCAGATCGACGATCCCGAGCTGCGGCCGGTGACGACTGCCCTGGTGGATCAGTTGCGCACCCTGCCCGAATTGGAACAGCGCCTGCGCTTCTGCCTTGAAGAGGGCGGTCGGGTGGCCGATCGCGCCAGTGCACCACTCGAGGGGGTGCGTCGCCAGCTGCAGGCTGTGCGCGCTGAGCGGCGCGAGCGTCTGCAGGAGCTGATCCGCCGCTATGCGGCCCTGTTGCAGGACACGGTGGTGGCCGAGCGCAACGGCAGGCCCGTGCTGGCGGTCAAGGCTGGTGCTGCCTCGCAGTTGCCCGGGCTGGTGCATGACAGCTCGGCCTCGGGCAGCACCGTGTTCGTCGAGCCCCAGGCCGTGATCACCCTGGGCAACCGCATTCGCGAGCTTGAGGGCCAGGAGCAGGAGCTGGTGCAGGTGGTCCTGCATCAGCTCAGCACAGCGGTGGGCGAGCAGGCCGAGGCGCTTGACCCCTTGCAGCGGGTGCTGGTGCAGCTCGATGCCGCCCTGACCCGTGCCCGGTACAGCGCCTGGCTGGGGGCCGTGCGTCCCCAGCTCGAGGCCGATGCTGAGGCGACGTTCGAGCTGCGCGAACTGCGCCACCCGCTGCTGCTCTGGCAGCAGCGCCATGACGGTGGACGAGCGGTGGTGCCGGTCAGCCTCACGGTGTCTGGCGCCCTGCGGGTGGTCGCGATCACCGGTCCCAACACCGGTGGCAAGACCGTCACCCTCAAAAGCCTGGGCCTGGCCGCGTTGATGGCCCGCGCCGGGCTCTGGCTGCCGTGCACGGGCACGCCGCGGCTTCCCTGGTGCGGCCAGGTGCTGGCCGATATCGGCGACGAGCAGTCGCTTCAGCAGAACCTGTCGACGTTTAGCGGTCACATTCGCCGCATCGCCCGCATTTTGGAGGCCCTGCAACAACCGCACAGGGGCGCCTCGTTGGTGCTGCTGGACGAGGTCGGGGCTGGCACCGATCCCCAGGAGGGATCGGCCCTGGCGGCTGCCCTGCTCAAGCACCTGGCCGAGCGGGCCCGGCTGACCGTGGCCACCACGCACTTTGGTGAGCTCAAGGCGCTCAAATACGGCGACCCCCGCTTCGAAAACGCCTCCGTGTCGTTCGACGCCGAAACGCTCGAGCCCACCTACCGCCTGCAGTGGGGCATCCCGGGCCGCAGCAATGCCCTGGCCATCGCCCGGCGGCTGGGGCTGCACGAGCCGGTGCTGCAGCAGGCCGAGGCCCAGCTCGCGCCTCTGGCCCAGGGCGATGTCAACCAGGTCATCGCCGGCCTCGAAGACCAGCGCCAGCGCCAGCAGGACGCCGCCGAAGAGGCGGCGGTTCTACTCGCCCAGACCGAACTGCTGCACGAAGAGCTGCTGCTGCGCTGGGAGCAGCAGCAGCAGCAGAGCGTCGAGCTCCAGGAACAGCGGCGACAACAGCTGGAGCGTTCGATCCGCCAGGGCCAGACGGAGGTGCGCCGCATCATTCGCCGGCTGCGCCAGGGCGGCACCCGCTCCAGCACATCAGAGCTGGGCGAAAGCGCGCGCCAGGCGGGGCAGCGGCTCAGGCAGCTCGAGCAGCAGCACCGTCCGCTGCCCGAGCGCCGCGACCATCGCGGTTGGATGCCGTCGCTCGGCGATCGCGTGCGGGTGCTTTCGCTGGGCAAGGCCGGCGAGGTGCTGGCCATCGCCGAGGACAGCCGTGAGCTCACGGTGCGCTGCGGCGTCATGCGGCTCAACGTGCCGCTGGCCGGCATCGAAGGTCTCCATGGCGAGAAGCCCTCGCCGCCGCCACCGCCCCAGGTCCAGATCAAGGCCACCTCCCTGGGCAGTGGCCGTGGCCCGGACGTGCGCACAGAGCGCAACACGGTCGATGTGCGCGGCCTGCGGGTGCACGAGGCCGAAGCCGCGGTCGAAGAGCGCCTGCGCGGCGCCAATGGCCCCTTGTGGGTGATCCATGGCATCGGCACCGGCAAGCTCAAGCGCGGCTTGCGCCAATGGCTGACCACAGTTCCCTATGTGGAGCGGGTCGCCGATGCCGCCCAGGCCGATGGCGGGGCGGGCTGCAGCGTCATCTACCTGCGTTAAGGACGCGGGCCCAGCGGTGGCAGGCTGGGACTGGTGGAATCGCTGCCGGGTGCCCGTTCGGAGGGCATCGCCAGGGCTTCGCCATCTGCCTCAAACAGACGCCAGCCCCGGGGATCCACCCCCAGATGCAGAGTTTCGCCACTGCGGACGCTGGTGCCCGGATCGCAGCGGACCTGCAGCAGATGGCCCGTTTCGAGCAGTCGACAGGTGAGCAGCTGCTCATTGCCGAGGGCTTCGATGTGGCTGACCTCGACCGCCAGGTTGCGATTGGTGGCCGGCGCGGGCAACAGGTGCTCGGGCCGCAGGCCGGCGCTGAGCTCACCCGTGCCGCCACGAGCCTGCCACTGCAGCAGCGCCTCGGCGATCGGCCCCTCGGGGGCAAAGCGGCGGCTGCCCAGTTGCAGTTGCCCCGTCGCCACCGGCGTCACCGGCAGCACATTCATCGGCGGACTGCCGATGAATTGGGCCACAAACAGGTTGGCGGGCCAGCGGTACAGCTCCATCGGTGTTCCCAGCTGTTGGAGCCGGCCGCCGTTGAGCACCGCGATGCGGTGACCCATGGTCATCGCTTCGACTTGGTCGTGGGTCACGTACAGGGTGGTAGTGCCCAGGCGGCGCTGCAGGTCGACGATCTGGGCGCGGGTGCCGGTGCGCAGCT
Source organism: Cyanobacteria bacterium K_DeepCast_35m_m2_023 (assembly GCA_016882345.1). Next base: position 2,358 of record VGQR01000096.1, on the reverse strand, counting down.
TGGCGTCGAGGTTGCTGAGCGGTTCGTCCATCAGGAACACGTCCGGCTGCCGGGCAATGGCGCGGCCCAGCGCGACCCGTTGCTTCTGACCGCCCGACAGCTCTTTGGGACGGCGCTCGAGCAGCGGCTCGAGTTCGAGGGTGGCGGCCACCTCGGCGATGCGCGCCTCGATGCGGGCTTCCCGCGCTGAGTGGAGGCGCAGGGCCCTGGGCCAGTGGCGGCTGAGGCGGTGCAGGCTGTCCTGCAGTTGTGCCTCCGGCCTGCGGGGGGTGCTGCGGCGCAGTCCAAAGCCGATGTTGTCGGCCACGCTGAGGTGGGGATAAAGCGCGTAGCTTTGAAACACCATTGCCACATTGCGCCGTGAGGGGCGCAGCTGGCTCACGGCCCGGCCCCCTACCCAGATCTCACCACTGCTGGGCTGCTCCAGCCCAGCCAGCATGCGCAGCAGCGTGCTCTTGCCGCAGCCCGAAGGGCCCACCAGCACCAAAAATTCGCCGTCCTCAATGCTCAGGTCCAGGCGCTGCAGCACCGGGACCGCCTCTGGGCGGCCGCTGCCACCGGCTCGCGACGGATAGGTCTTGCTGACCTGCTGGAAGCGAACGTCAGCCAAGGCGGTGTCCCTTCGGTGCGGCGATGGGCTGGATCCTAGGTTTGTTCATCATGCAGTTCATCGATCAAGCCCGCATTGCGGTCAGGGCCGGCCGTGGTGGTGACGGGATTGCCGCCTTTCGGCGCGAAAAATATGTGCCCGCCGGTGGTCCCTCCGGCGGCGATGGCGGTCGCGGTGGCGACGTCCTGCTGCGCGCCGACAGCAACCTGCAGACGCTGCTTGACTTCAAGTACAAGCGCGAGTTCGTTGCCATCGATGGTCGGCGGGGTGGCCCCAACAAGGCCACCGGTGCCAGCGGCGATCACCTGGTCATCAAAGTTCCCTGTGGCACCGAGGTGCGCGATGCCCGCACAGGGATCCTGCTGGGCGATCTGACCGAAGCCGGTCAAGAACTGCCGGTCGCTTTTGGTGGTCGCGGTGGGCTAGGCAATGCCCATTACCTGAGCAATCGCAACCGCGCTCCTGAAAAGTGCACCGAGGGTCGCGACGGCGAAGAGTGGCTGCTGCAGCTTGAACTCAAGCTGCTGGCCGAGGTGGGCATCATCGGGCTGCCGAACACAGGCAAGAGCACCCTGATCGCGGTGCTCTCTGCCGCCAGGCCCAAAATCGCTGACTATCCCTTCACCACGCTGGTGCCCAACCTCGGTGTGGTGCGTCGGCCCAGCGGTGATGGAACCGTGTTTGCCGACATCCCCGGTCTGATTGCGGGCGCCTCCCAGGGGGCCGGCCTTGGCCATGAGTTTCTGCGCCACATCGAGCGCACCCGCCTGCTCATTCACCTGCTGGATGCGTCCAGCCCCCAGTTGCTCGACGACTATGCGACGGTCGATGCCGAGCTGGGCGCCTACGGTCATCAGCTCGATCAACGGCCCCGCTTGGTGGTGCTCAGCAAGATCGAGCTGCTGACATCCGAGGAGTGCCAACGTCTTCAGCAGGAGCTGCAGCAGGCCAGTGGCCGTCAGGTGCTGGCGATCTCAGCGGCAGCCGCCAAGGGGTTGGATTCACTCCTGGCGGCTGTCTGGCGAGAGCTTGGGATTCAGTCGTCGTAGACGAGGCATTCGGGGGCGTCAGGATTCAGATCGCAGAACACCTCCATGGGGGTCGGGTCGTGGTTATCGCCGGGATGGTGATCCTTGTACTCCTGCAGACCCTTGAGCTCCTGCTCGAGGTGGCGGACTTTGCCCATGTCACCGGCGGCACGGGCCGCTTCGATCTCGCTCTGATCCTGTTGGATGTGCTCGTCGATGGACTTCATGGCTTGACGGCTCGCGAGCCTTCAATTTGGCGCGCCTACCTTACGAGTGTTGGTGCCCATCGGGGGAGTCCTGTTGCCTGCTGCTGATTTCCCCCACCGTGGCTATGCCGGTGAGGCCGGGTTGTCAGCAGCGTGCCATGCCAAGGATCAGCAAGCGCCTGGGGCGCCATTTCATCGATGAAAACGGACGTCTCTTCTGGATCAATGGACCCGAGGAGCACTGCTACCTCTCGGAGCAGCGGCAATGGCGGGCCGGCCTCAGCTTCGAGGATGTGTTGGATTGGAAACAATGCGCCCCCAGTGGCCTGGTGAGCCAGCGGTTCACCTCGCTACAGGCCGCTTGTGAGTCCTATGAGCACAATCAGATCGCTTGGTATCAGGACCTCTATCTGCGCCGCATGGGCGAACAGATGGCCCTGCACCGCAGCGCCGACGACTACAAGCCCACCGCCATGAAGCAGGCCGAAGCCCAAGGCGCCCGGCCGCGCCGCCA
>VGQR01000095.1 GCA_016882345.1 Cyanobacteria bacterium K_DeepCast_35m_m2_023 | reverse complement strand
CGGGGCGTCACCGACGTGGAAGTTGAGCAGGTTGCCGCCGCGTTCATCGGCGATCAGCAGCAGCGAACGCTCATCGAGGTGCCAGAAGTCCTTGACCGCCAGTCCGGGGGTGCGGTCGTACTGGGTGAGCACCCGCAGCTTCCAGCCGCTGACGTGTTCAAAGTCTTCGAGTTCGGCCTCTAGGGCCTGGCGCTGGGGTTCGGGCAGGATTTTGGCCAGGTCGATCACCGGCGTGGGGTGATCGGGCAGCAGGTCCGGGTTGTCGTAGGCCCAGGCCGGGGCGGCCGCGCCAAGGCCAACCCAGGTGCCCAGCATCACCACCATTGCCATCACCACAGCCCACAACCGCCGCATGCACGCCTCTCGGGGAAGATGCATTCTCACCGAAGCGGAGCACGAGCGTGATCGGCCCCTGTCCCGACTGGCTGGCTGAGCGCCTGCGGGCGGCTGCCGGCGCAGTGAGTTTTGCCCGTTACATGGACTGGGCCCTGCACGACCCGCAGCACGGGGCCTACGGCAGTGGACGCCTGCAGGTGGGGCCCCGCGGCGATTTCGTCACGTCGCCATCGCTGGGGCCTGACTTTGCGGCGTTGCTCGCCCCTCAGATCGCCCAATGGCTGCAGCAGCTTGCGGCCCAGGATCAGGGCTCCCTCTGCCTGCTCGAGGCGGGTCCAGGCGAGGGTGATCTGGCGGCCGACCTGGCTCGCGAACTGCTGACGGGTTGGCCCGAGCTGGCCCGCCGGCTTGAGCTGGTGTTGATCGAACCCAATGACGGCATGGCGGCTCGCCAGCGCCAGCGCCTGGCCGATTGCCCGCTGCCGGTGCGCTGGACCAGCTTTGCGGCGCTGGCCAATGCACCGACCTGTGGGGTGCTGCTGGCCCACGAAGTGCTGGATGCCCTGCCGGTTGAGCGGGTGATCTGGGACGGGGCGCTTTGGCTCCGCCAGATGGTGGTTCTCGACGAGACGGCGGTGGCAGGGCCCTCGCTGCGGCTGGCGCCGGGCGAACCCTTGGACCCTGGGGGCGATGCGGCCCAGTGGAGCCAGCTGCAGCAGCGAGGGCTGTTGCCGCCGGCCCAACCGCTGCCACAGGGCTGGACCACCGAGCTGCACACCGCGGTCGCTCCCTGGCTGGCCGCTGCAGCAGCTGCACTGCCGCGAGGGATGCTGCTGGTCATCGATTACGCCCTTGAGGCCGCTCGCTACAACGCCCCGGCCCGCAGCGCCGGCACACTGATGGCCTATCGCGGCCAGCTGGCGAGCAGCGACCCGCTGCAACAGCCCGGCACCTGGGATCTCACCGCACACCTGTGTGTCGACAGCGTGGACGCCATGGCTGAAGCGAGCGGATGGCACCCCGGTGGCCGCTGCCGCCAGGGCCAGGCGCTGCTGGCCCTGGGTTTGGCCCAGCGGTTGCATGGTTTGCAGCAGCTGGGGGTGGCCCAGTTGTCTGAGGCGCTGTCGCGGCGTGAGGCCTTGCTGCGGATGGTCGATCCAGCCGGGCTTGGTGCCTTTTACTGGCTGGCCTATCGGCAAGGCATCGGGGTTGGGGTGGAGAGCGACCTGTTTGGCGCCGAACCGCTGGTCAACGGTTCGCCTCTCTGAGAGCTGGGCCTGCGGGTTGACCAGCGTGCAAGGTCTGGCCCGCCAACCAGGACTCGAGCGCCTGGGGTTGTTGCCGCGGTGAGCTGGTGATTTCGATGATGCGACCGATCGATGCTGCCGTGGTCAGGGCATCAAGGCAGACCCTCGCCACCAGCCGACGCGGAATGCTGTCACTTTCCTGCTCGTTGGGGCCGCTGTACACGACACCCTCGCGATCGGCGCGGCCGTCATCTTCGCTGAGGCCCCCGGGCCGCACGACCGTCCATTGCAGAGCGCTCTGCTCGAGCCAACGTTCGCCCAGGCGCTTCCAGACCAGGATGAGCCCGAACAGGTTGAGAGGGTGCAACCAGCGGCCGGCGCAGAGCGAGCTCACCAGCACCACCCGCTGCACACCCGCGCTCTTGCAGGCAGCGATCTGGTCCTGAATCGCCAGGGCATCGACCTTGAGCGGGCCGGCCAGATCGATCGATGGGCGTGCACCGGTGGCGATCGCCAGGGCGTCGCACCCCTGCAGGGCCTGGCTTAGAGCAGCCCGGTCTGCCAGTTCGAGTCGCAGCACCTCGAGCCCCTCGCGGTTCTCGAGCTGGCTCGGCAGCAGCGAGCCCGGGCGCACAATCGCCCGCACGCTCTGGCCGCGCTGCAGGGCTTCATCGGCGATGCGCCAACCGGTCTTGCCGGACGCGCCGGTGATCGCCAGGGTCATGGGGAACGGTTCAGATGGGTCGATTGTGGCGAGCGCGGTTGTGCGCTGGTTGCATCGTCCCTGGAGTCGGTTCAGCTGATGCGATAACGGCACTGCAGCACCAAAGACGCGCCAGCATCCAGCTCGAGGCGATGGTCGCCGCTGATCAAGGCTGAGCGTGGACCGCTCCACGGTTCGAGGCACACCATGTCCCGGGGTGGATCGCTCCAGATCACCACCAGGTCGAGGGGCTTGGGATTCTCGAGCGTGATGGTGCGCCCGTTGCCGTTGTCGTGCAGGCGGACGGGCGGCGCAGCGCTGTCTGGCCGTACCAGCAGATCGATGCCCTGGGCCAGCCGCTTCAGCTGGGTCGCGGTGTCGTCCGGGGCCATCGTCAAGTGATCGAAGGACTGGGGCGGCAACCCTTCAAAGCGCACCGCATCGAGGCCACTCACCGCCAAGTACGGGTGCAGGCCCAGGCTGAAGGGCATGACATCCGCACCGCGGTTGGTGACCGTGGCCCGGATCGCCAGCGCCTGGGTTTCGAGCCGCAGTTCGAGGCAGAGCTCGAAGGCGAATGGAAAAACATGCCGGGTTTCGGGTGTGTCGCTGAGCATGAGCTGCACCCCCTGGCCATCGTCGAGGGCGCTGGCCTGCCAGCTCTGGTCACGGGCAAAGCCGTGCTGCGGCAGCTCGAATGTCCCCTGGGGCAGCGGCAACTGGTTGTCTGGCAGGCCGCCGCAGATCGGAAACAGCACCGGGATACCGCCGCGCACCGACTGCCGCGGATCGGCAAAGCGTTCGGCGTCGAAATACAGAATCTCGGCGCCACCGCAGCGCCAGCCCGTGACCAAGCCACCGCGTTCGGGGACCAGCCGCAGCTGATCGCCTGTGCTGGGGTGCTGCCATTCCCAGTGGGGATAGGGCGAGTCGCGGCGGATCAGGGCCATGGCGCAGAGACGGCATCCAACACGTCAGGCTGGCAGCTGTTGGCCCCCAGCGCATCCCCGTGAGCACCCAGGACCCCCGCTGGCAGCAGCACTGGCAGCAGCGCTGGTATCCGGTCGCGTACCTGGAGGATCTCGACCGGCGTCGGCCCCAGGCCTTCACGCTGTTGGGCGATGACCTGGTGCTCTGGTGGGACGGTGCTGCTGACCAGTGGCGTGCCTTTGCCGATGTATGCCCCCATCGCCTGGTGCCTCTGAGCGAGGGCCGCCTCAATGACCGCGGTGAGCTCGAATGCCCCTACCACGGCTGGAGTTTTGCGGGCGACGGCCACTGCAGCACCATCCCCCAGGCCAGCACCGACCAGCAGGCGACGGCCTGCGGCAGTCCCCGGGCCCACTGCCGCAGCTATGCCACCGCCGTTGGCCAGGGTCTGTTGTTTGTGTTTGCCGGCGACCCTGCGAGCTCGGCTGCGGTCGAACTGCCGCTGGTGCCGCCGCTGCAGGAGCCGGGTTGGCTCGTGCAAGGCACCTTTCGTGATCTGCCGATGGACGCGTTGACCGTGCTCGAGAACGTGCTCGATGTCAGCCATGTGCCGTTCACCCATCACCGCACCGTGGGCCGCCGCGACAACGCCTCGCCGGTGGAGGTCGAACTCACCAGCTTTGGGCCCGAGGGCTTTACCGCCACCTGGCCCCAGGGCCCCCGGCGGGGACGGCTGGGCAGCCAGTACACCACCTTCTGCGGTCCATGCCTGGTGGTTCACGACCTGACGGCCAAGGGCTTTGGCCGCATCCTCACCGTGGTCTACGCCACACCGATTCGTCCGGGAGAGTGCCGGCTGTTTGCCCGCTTTCCGTTTCAATTCAGTTCGCCCTTGCCCAGGCTGCTGGTGGGCCTGCGCCCCCGCTGGCTGCAGCATCTGGGCAACCATCTCGTGCTCGAGGACGATCAGATTTTCCTGCACTGGCAGGAGCGAGTCGTGGCTGACCGTGGCGGCAGCGAGCAGTTTGAGCAGGCCTGTTATCTGCCCACCGGCGCCGATCGCTATGTGAGCCAGCTGCACCGATGGGTGCGCACCCTGGCCGGGACCCCATTCCCACACCAGCCGTTGCCATCGCGCCTGTCCCGCCAGGCCCTGTTGGAGCGTTGGAACGCCCACACCCGTCACTGCCGTGCCTGTTCGGGCGCGCTGCGGGGCATTCGCCGCTGGCGTGTTCTGGTGATCGTCGTTCTGGCTTGCACCGTGGTTCTGATCTCCCTGCCACTGCCGCTGCTGCCACTCAAACTGGTCTTGGTGCTGCTGTTGATTGCTTCAGGCCTGCTGCTGCGCCAGCTGCACCGATGGGAGCAGCTGCTGCTGCAGGGGGAAGGCCATCCCCCCCGCAACCGTTTGGCCTAGGAGGCGGCAGGGGCGCTCAAGGCGTCCATGGCGGCGGTGATGGTGGCGGCATCCACGTCGTCGCGGATCACCACCGAGCCGATCGCGGTCGGCAGCACGAAACGAACTTTGCCGTTCCGCACCTTTTTGTCCCCTTGGAGGCAGTCGAGAACGGCCTCCGGCGCCAGCAGCGGCAGTGTCAGGGGCAGGCCAGCGGCTGCGATCAAGGCCCGTTGCCGATCCTGCTCGGAGCGGCTCCACAGACCCATGGCGCAGGCGATTTCGCCGGCAGCCAGCATGCCCAGCCCCACCGCTTCGCCGTGCAGATAGGTGCCATAGCCGCAGAGCGTCTCGACCACATGGCCCAGGGTGTGGCCGTAGTTGAGGATCGCCCGCAGGCCGCCTTCGCGCTCGTCGGCCGCCACCACCCGGGCCTTGGCGGCCGCGGAGCGCTCGAGCAGGCGCTGCAGCAGTGGAGCCCCCACGCCGTTGCGGGAGGCCAACCCGGTCTGAGGATCGCGCTGGGCCGCTGTCTCAAGGTAGCTGAACAGCGGCGAATCACCGATGACGCCGTATTTGATCACTTCGGCCATGCCGGCACGAAACTCGCGCTCGGGCAGCGTCGCCAGTAGCGCCGGGTCGATCAGCACCAGGCTCGGCTGGTGAAAGGCGCCGATCAGGTTTTTGCCGCCAGGGTGGTTGACCCCGGTCTTGCCACCGATCGCCGCATCAACCATGGCCAGCAGGGTGGTGGGCACCTGCACCACGAAGATGCCTCGCAGCCAGGTGGCGGCGGCGAAGCCTGCCATGTCGCCCACCACGCCACCGCCCAGGGCCACGATCAACGAGCCGCGCTCGAGCCGGCGTTCAAACGCCGCGTCGTGGATCAGGGCCACGGTGGCGGGAGTTTTCTGGTCTTCGCCGGCCTCGATCACCAGGGTGCTGGCGTCCAGACCTGCTGCCTTGAGGCTGGCCGCAGCCCGGGCGCCGTAGTGCTCTGCCACCACCGGGTTGGTCACCACCAGCACCTTGGCTCCGGGCCTGAAGCCGCGGGCACCAATCTGCTCACCCAGGGATTCCAGGGCGCCGGAGCCGATCGCCACGGGGTAGGGGTTCTGCGCGAGGGCCACCTCGATCGTGCGCAGGGTGGAGGGCGCGACGGGCATCGGCGGGAGCGAGCTGTGCTGAGCCTACGGCTGCCTGTTGGCTCTCCGTAGGCTGCCGGTCTCTGACCGCTTCCAACCGATGGATGCCGAGCGCCTGCGGGCCCTGTTCACCAAGGCCTACGGCCAGAGCGGCCCCAGCGAGGCCCAGTGGCGCGAGTTCTACGCCCCGGATGTGCATTTTCTGGATCCCACCCAGGAGCACCACGGGCTGGCGGCCTACATCAAGGCCCAGGAGGGATTGCTGAATCGCTGCGATGACAGCTATCTGGTGCCCGGTGACCTGGCGATTGAGGGCCAAAGCGCTTTTGTTGAATGGGAGATGGGGCTCAAGATCAAGGGCATGACGTTCGTCTACCCCGGGGTGACCCGGTTGCGTTTCAACGACGTCGGTCTGGTCGTGGAGCACCGCGACTATTTTGATTTTGTGGGCCCCACTTTTGGGCCGGTGCCGCTGCTGGGCGGTGTTGTGCGCTGGCTGTACGGCCGCTTTGTGTCCTGAGCGCTCAGGGCAGGGTGAAGCCCGACTGCAGGTGTTTGAGGTCGAGCATCACCCAGGCCAACTGCCATACATACCGCTGTTTGTGCCAAAACGGCTTGCAGTGCGGATCACCACGGTGGTGAAGCTGATCTCTTTCACAGGGGCTCCTGGGTTGTCCACCCATCTTGCTGGGGCGATGCCGGCGTGGGTGGCTCGGCCAGGCAGCGCGCCATCAAAGACACGCATTCTGAATTTCAAGGCCACCATGATCGATCCGCATGTGCCTATTTGAGGACCCCTGGGTGTGACGAGCCCTGCTGACTGGCTGTGAGTTTTGTGGCGTGTCAAACGCCAAGATCAGAAGCGGGGCAGCGCCTCGGCAAAGGAGGCAGACTCCGCACCCGTCTTTTGTATTTTGATTGTAGCGTTCGTCTGTGCGGCTCTGCCAATAACCTGGTCAGCGTGAATGATGAGCCAGTGCATAGATTGTCATTCCCTGTTCGTCTGAGCGATAGACCAGTGAGAAGGGAAAATACCTGAGAAAAACACGACGCGTTCTATGCTGCGCTGGTGAGCCTGCCAGTGGGAACGCGAGAGCACGAGCTGTAGCATCCTCAACAGCTTCGAGAAATTAGGCTCCCAGCCCTGCTTCAACTCGATGGTAGTAGCCAACTGCAGCAAGAACCTCAAGCCTTGCAGGCTCAACAATTCGAACACGATTCACGGCAAGATCTGACGGGCTTCTGCAAATACTTGCTCTGCTGAATATGCAGAAATATCTCCTTTTTCAAATGCGACAATCCGCAGAGCAATCTCCTCGGACCATGCTGCTTCTATTTCATCGATTGAAGTGTGCAGCGATTCCAGCATGCATTCCGCAAGCTTTGCCCGGTCTTCCGCTGAGAGTGACCGGGCCTGCTCCTCGATTTGGTGAAGAGATGATGACATTGACCTGAGATTAGATGCCTTCAAAGCGATTCTACTGCAATTCAGTCTT
>VGQR01000094.1 GCA_016882345.1 Cyanobacteria bacterium K_DeepCast_35m_m2_023 | reverse complement strand
GCCAATTATCCGAATCGTCCACTGCCAGAAGCTCTGCAGAACCGGCTGAGCAAGGAGCTGAAAAAAGCCGAGTCCAGTGCGACCCGCGGCGCCTAAGGGTTGCGGAGCGGGCAGGCCATCTGAGAAGCTCTCAAATTGTGCTTAGAAGCGGCTTCGGGCCGCTGTGTCGTTGGCCAACGTCGTCGTCATCGGTGCGCAGTGGGGCGATGAAGGCAAAGGCAAGATCACTGATCTGCTGAGCCGTTCTGCCGATGTGGTTGTGCGCTACCAGGGCGGTGTCAACGCCGGCCACACCATCGTGGTTGACGGTCAGGTGCTCAAGCTGCACCTGATTCCGTCGGGCATCCTCTATCCGGACACCATCTGCCTGATCGGCTCAGGCACCGTGGTCGACCCCAAGGTGATGTTGGGCGAGCTCGACATGCTGCTCGAACTGGGCATCGATGTGAGTGGTCTCAAGCTCGCCTCGACCGCCCACGTGACCATGCCCTACCACCGTCTGCTGGATCAGGCGATGGAGCAGCGCCGCGGCGACCGCCGCATCGGCACCACGGGCCGGGGCATCGGTCCCACCTATGCCGACAAGTCAGAGCGCAACGGCATCCGTGTCATCGATCTGCTGGACCGGGACCGCCTTCGCAACCGGCTCGAAGGCCCCTTAGCCCAGAAAAACGAGCTGCTGCAGACCATCTACGGCCTCGAGCCGCTGGATGCCGAAGCGGTCATCGCCGAATACGCCGCCTATGGCGAGCGGCTGGCGCCCCATGTCGTCGATTGCACCCGGGCCATCCATGAGGCGGCACGGGCTCGCAAGAACATTCTGTTCGAAGGTGCCCAAGGCACCCTGCTCGACCTCGACCACGGCACCTACCCCTATGTGACCTCGTCGAACCCGGTGAGCGGCGGGGCCTGCATCGGCGCCGGCGTGGGCCCCACCCTGATCGACCGGGTGATCGGTGTGGCCAAGGCCTACACCACACGCGTGGGCGAGGGGCCGTTTCCCACCGAGCTCGAGGGGAGCCTGAACGACCACCTCTGCGACCGCGGGCACGAATTTGGCACCACCACAGGCCGCCGTCGCCGCTGTGGGTGGTTTGACGGGGTCATCGGCCGCTATGCGGTCGAAGTCAATGGTCTCGACTGCCTGGCGATCACCAAACTCGATGTGCTCGACGAACTCGACGAGATCCAGGTTTGCGTGGCCTACGAACTCGAGGGCGAACAGATCGTGCATTTCCCAAGCAGCGCCGAGGATTTTGCCCGCTGCCGGCCGATCTATCAGACCCTTCCGGGCTGGCAGAGCTCCACGGCCGATTGCCGCAGCCTTGGCGATCTACCGCCAGCAGCGATGGCCTACCTGCGCTTTCTGGCCGAGCTGATGGAGGTGCCGATCGCCATCGTCTCGCTGGGGGCCGACCGCGACCAGACCATCGTGGTCGAAGATCCGATTCACGGTCCCAAGCGGGCCCTGCTGAGCGCCTGAATGACTGCCAAACCGTTTGATGTCGTCGGCATTGGCAATGCCATCGTCGATGTGCTCGTCAAATGCGACGACGACACGATTGACAACCACCAGCTCACCAAGGGCACCATGGCCCTGATTGACGAGCAGCAGGCCGAGGCGCTCTACGCCAGCCTCGGTCCTGGGCTCGAAACCTCAGGCGGTTCTGCTGCCAACACCCTGGCAGGGGTCGCCCAGCTGGGGGGATCGGCCGGTTTCATCGGCCGCGTCCGCGACGATCAACTGGGGGCGATCTTCAGCCATGACATTCGCGCCGTGGGAGCACGCTTTGCGACTCCGGCGGCCAGCAGCGGCCCGTCAACGGCCCGCTGCCTGATCCTGGTGACCCCTGACGCCCAACGCACCATGTGCACCTATCTGGGTGCCTCGGTGCAGCTGCACCCCGACGACATCGACCTCGACATGGTGGCCCAGGCCAAGGTCCTGTATCTCGAGGGATACCTCTGGGACAGCGACGACGCCAAGGCCGCCTTCATCGCGGCTGCCGAGGTCGCTCGCGCCCATGGCGGTGAGGTCGCCCTGAGCCTCTCGGATGCCTTCTGTGTCGAACGGCACCGCGACAGTTTCCAGGAGCTGGTGGACGGCCACGTCGATCTGCTGTTTGCCAACGAAATGGAGATCACCTCCCTCTACAAGGCCAACAGCTTTGAGGAGGCCGCCGAGGAGGTTCGCGGCCGCTGCAAGGTGGCGGCCCTGACCCGCAGCGAAGCCGGCTCGTTGATCCTCAACGGCGGTGGCACCCACCCCATTGCCCCGTTCAAGCTGGGCCCGCTGGTGGACACCACCGGCGCTGGCGATCTCTATGCCGCCGGCTTCTTGCACGCCTACTGCCAGGGCCAACCAATCGAGGCCTGCGGTCAACTGGGATCCCTCTGCGCCGGCGCGGTGGTCACCCAGTTGGGTCCACGCCCCCAGAGCGATCTGAAGGCACTGCAGCGCCAGCATCTGGGTTGAGCACCGCCTGCAGCCAGCCGCCGTAGGCGGCTGATGCCGACACCGGCCACCACAGCCATTCGGGTGTCTCGTAGCTGTGAAGCGCATGGACAGCCTGCTGCAGCGCCGCCAATCGCGCGGCATCGCTCTTGAGCAGCAGTTGCACCTCATCGGCCTGTTCAAGCCGGCCCTGCCACAGATACAAGGACTGCAAGGGCCTCAGGCTGACGCAGGCCACCAGGCGGCGGTCCAGCAGGGCCCGCGCCAAGGCTTCGGCCTGGCCTGGCGACGCTTCGGTGGTGACGGCCACGATGACCGCAGCCGCCGGGATCTGGGGCAGCTCATGGGCCATCGGCCGCTGCAGCGCTGAGCTGGTCCAGCTTGGCGAGCAGCGCCGCCGCCGACAAGGGCGCCACCCCTGGCGCCTCGGCTGGCCGCGCCAGCAGCAGCAGCCGGCAACCGCAGGCTTCGGCCACCTGGCGCCACCCCGCCTCGATCACGCCGCCAGATTGGCGGCAGAGGATGACCGCGATCCCCCAGCTGCGCACCAGAGCAGCCTCGATCGCAAAGTCGACACTGGGCCGCAGGGGAGCGATGCGCTCAGGCGCCAGACCAGCCGCCAGGGCCTGCTGTAGGGCCTGCGCTGACGGCAGCACCCGGGCGTGGTGGAGGGCGCCGGGGCAGGCCTTCCGGGCTGCGGCCAGTTGACGCGCCCCCAGGGCGAACAGCACGGGCTGCCCCCGCAGATCCAGCTGACGCAGAGCGTCCAGGCCCGAAAGCAGCGTGGACTGGCCGCAGGTCTGCTGCGCACGGGCATAGCGCAGCAGGGGCGAACCGGCAGCGGCGCAGGCTTCAGCCAGCTCGGCGCTGATGCGCTGGGCAAACGGATGGGTGGCGTCGATCACGGCGGAAAACGGATCGCCCTGGCGGCGGGCCTGCTCGAGTTGCCGCACGATCGCCGCAGCACCCCCCAGAACACCGACGTGCAGCTCCAGCCGACCCGTGGCCCGTTCAGCCTCGAGAGCGCCGTAGGCCTGGGTCGCCGCGGCACTGACCAGTGACACCCTCAGACGCCAGCCCCGGCGCAGCAGCTCGCTGGCCAGAACAGGACCTTCGCCGGTACCGGCCAACAACCACAGGCACCGCCCCTGGTGCATTTCAGGCCTGTGCTTCAGGATGGGCCCCGTCACTGGTCAATCGGGCGTGAATCACTGTCTGCTGGAGGTGGAGGTGCTGGAGGCGCCCCAGGTGCGTTACACCCAGGATCAGACGGCGATCGCCGAGATGCTGGTCAGTCTGGAGGGGCTCCGCCCCGACGACCCCCCGGGTCAGCTCAAGGTGGTGGGCTGGGGCAACTTGGCCACCGAACTGCCCAACCGGGTGCAGGTGGGCCAGCGCCTGGTGATCGAGGGTCGACTGCGCATGAACACCGTCACACGCCAGGACGGGGTCAAGGAAAAAAAAGCCGAGTTCACCCTGGGCCGGTTGCATCCACTCGGCAGCGGCACCATGGCCGGCGGCGCGGCGCCCGCTGGCGCTCAGTTGGCCAGTGCATCGGCCAAGCCCCAGGCCCAGGCCCGCACCAGTCCAGCAGCGAGCAAGACCAAGGCCGAGCCCTTGCCCACCTGGAACGCTGCACCCTTGGTTCCTGACCTGGGCGACGACGACATTCCGTTCTGAACCGCCCGATCAAGGCCGAGCAGCGGCAGGGGGCTGAGGGGACTTAGTCGGCACAACGCTCGCCCAGGTGGTCGAGCAATTGACCCAGTTCGCGCTCGAGCGCGGCCAGATCGAGACGCCATTCGGGCCAGCAGCCCGAATCGAGCTGGCGCAGCAACCACAGCCGGTCCTGCTGCAGCTCGGCAATCAGCGTTGGCAGAAACACCGCGGCATCGTCATCTCGCTCTGAGCCGTTGCCGGCTAGGTCCCCTGGTCTGGCTGAACCGGACTGCATCGCTGCTGGTGCGCTCGTCCCATCCTGCCGCCCGTTGATCGAAGATGGCGTGCATGAACGCTTTCTTCTCGCCCGGCAGCCTGGTGACGGTCGCCGGCGCCATCCTCACGGTGATCGGCAGCATTGCCTATTTGGGCGACAACGCCAATCTCAGCCTGCCGACGATCTTTTACGGCATTCCGATCCTTCTGGGAGGACTGGCGCTCAAGTCCTCCGAACTGCCACCCCCCCGGCGCCTGACCCCTGCTGAGCGCTTCAGGACCGTGCGCGAGCAGCAGGAGAATGCCGATCTCAAACGCCTGCTGGCCGACCTGATGCGCTGGCGCTACGGCCAAAAAGCCCACCTCGAGAGCTCGCTGGAAGCGCTCAAACTGTGGGACGAAGACAGCCCACCCCAGCTGCTGAGCGTGGCCGAATGCGACGACCAGGGTCGCTATGGGCTGGATCTCACCTTTGACTGCGGTGCGGTGGCACCCGAGCGCTGGCAGGATCAGAGCGCCAGATTGGGCCGATTCTTTGGCCCGGGTCTGGAAGCCCAGATAGATCTGCTGGGCCGCAACAGCTTGAAACTCAGCCTGCGCCGCACCCCTTCGACGCCGCCAACGCCGTGAGTTCTGACGCCCACATCAGCGACAACGACACCTTGAGGGTGTCCGTTCTAAGCGAAGCCCTGCCTTACATCCAGCGCTTCGCCGGCCGGCGCATGGTGATCAAATACGGCGGTGCCGCCATGGTCCAAGCCGACCTGCGCGAGGCTGTGTTTCGCGATCTGGCCCTGCTGCGCAGCGTCGGTGTGCAGCCGATTGTGGTGCACGGTGGCGGCCCGGAGATCAACCAATGGCTCGAGAAGCTGGCGATTGAACCCCGGTTCCAGGACGGCCTGCGGGTCACCGATGCCGCCACCATGGACGTGGTGGAGATGGTGCTGGTCGGGCGGGTCAACAAGCAGATCGTCAACGGCCTGCATCAGGTCGGCGGCCGTGCGGTGGGCCTCTGCGGCAGCGACGGCCAACTGGTGATCGCCCGGCGCTACTGCGATGGCTCGCGCGGTCTGGTGGGCGATGTCGCAGCCGTTAACGCGGAGGTGTTGACCCCCCTGCTCGAAGCGGGATACATCCCTGTGATATCCAGCGTCGCCGCCGATCCGGCGGGCCAGGCTCACAACATCAACGCCGACACGGTGGCCGGCGAGCTGGCAGCCGCGCTGCAGGCCGAAAAGTTGATTCTGCTGACCGACACGCCTGGCATCCTTGAGGATCGCCACGACCCCGGGTCACTGATCCGGCAACTGACCCTGGCCACGGCCCGCGAGCTGATGGCCAAGGGCATCGTGCAGGGCGGCATGACCCCCAAGACCGAATGCTGCATCAGGGCACTGGCCCAGGGGGTGGGCGCCGCCCACATCGTCGATGGCCGCATCCCCCACGCCCTGTTGCTTGAGGTGTTCACCAATGCCGGCATCGGCACCATGGTGACGGGCAGCCAGCGCCAGCTCAGCAGCGGTGGCAGTTGAGGCCTCCAGCGCCGATCCGCAACGGCTCGGCCAGGCCAGAGCCGCCCTCGAGCGGGGCGACTATGGCCTGGTGGTCCGGTTGCTGCTGGGCCGCGATGACGGCACCGCGGAGCTGCCCCGCGACCCAGAGCAGCTGCTGTTGCTGGCCACGGCCTGGATGGGCCAGGGCCGCAGCCAAGAAGCCCTGGCCTGCTGCCGGCGGCTGCGCGCCTGTGGCGATGCCACCCTCAAGGCCCAGGCGCGCGAGCTGCAACGGGTCCTGGAAGCCCCGGCGCTGCAGCGGCCGCGCGAGTGGTCCCTGACCCTGCCGGACCTGGCAGGTCAGGAGGTTGCCCTCGGACGTCAGCTGGGCTCCCTGCGGCGGCGCCGCCCCAAGCCGCCACCGCCACCGCCGCCAGCGGTGGGCCCGACCAAGGCCCCACTGGGATTTGCCGTGGTGGTGATCGCGCTGGTTGTGCTGGGCCTGTTGCTCGGTGGCTGCGCGCCGGTGCGCAGCGAACTGCACTTTGCCGGCGCCGGGCGGCTGCAGCTGCGCCATCACCTGTTGCAAGACACCCCCTCGCCGCCGGCCTGGCAGCAGCAGCTGGGCCAGCGGCTGCGCCCGCTGGGTCTCAAGCCCGAACGCATCGGCCGGGAACTGGTGTTGAGCAGCCCGGTGTTGCCGAGCCGTCAGGCCCTCGATCTGCTCGGCACCAGCCTGACACTGGCGGCCGAACAGGCCGGCCTGAGCTTGCCGGCCCCGCAGCTGCAGCTGCAGAGCCACAACTGGTTGGTGGGAGTCGACGAACGCTACGACCTGCGCGTTGACCTGCGCCCCTTGGACGCGTTGAAGCTCGATCTGGCCCTGGTGCTCGACCCGGTGGCCCCCGCGGCGCTCCAGAGCGCCGCGCCCCTGCAGCCCCAGGTGCAGGACCGCGCTCTGCTGTGGCCGCTGCAGTTCGGCAGCGACAACCGGCTGAGGCTGCATCTGTGGCGTTGGAGCTCCCTTGGCCTGGGGGGCGTTGGGGGGGCAGTGCTGCTGCTGCTCAGCCTGTGCCTGCAGCAGCTGCGGCAGAAACTCGGTTACGGCCTGCCGGGACTGCCCCGCTAGAGGGCCAGCGGATCCGGGTCGACCGCGAGCCCCACCCCGGCGGGCAGGCCAAGGCGCAGCTCGGCGTCGACCGGCAACGGAATCGGCGTGTCGGGCGGGCCATGCAGCAACAGCTGCCAGCGGCTGCGACCGGCGACCCGGGCCACCGGCGCTGGCGCCGGGCCGATCAGGCACCATCCCGCCGCGTGGACCGCCGGGGCCAGCCGTTCGGCCAGCGCTGCCGCCGCCGTCGCCGTGGTGCTGGCCGCAGGACCACTGAGGCGCAGC
>VGQR01000093.1 GCA_016882345.1 Cyanobacteria bacterium K_DeepCast_35m_m2_023 | reverse complement strand
TGTTGTTGGTGGGCCTCGCTGCAACCTTGCCCTTGGCGCTATGCACGCTGACGGCGGCTTACCGGCAGTTGTTTGTCATGCCGATCAGTTCGGCCCCGCCCCAGAACCGGCGTTAAACCGGCGTTGGCCTGGAAACAGGTTGGCCAGGTAGCAGCGTGTGACCTCGCGGCTGCAGGACCCGTTCTGAACGAGGTAGCCGGCCAGCGCTGCCTGCACCAACCGGTATTGATCCCAGTTGGGATGGCGCTCGATGAAGGCCTGCATCGAGGCCAGCAAGCCTGCGGGGACATCGGCCCTGAGGCTGACCACCCCGGTTGCGCCGTCGTCCGTCGAGGGTTCGTCAATTGAGGCGTCCACTGCGCTGTCGCTGTGCATTTCCGCGTCGGTGTCGATGGACTGGAGTCAGTTCCTCACACTTGGTCGCCGCCGTCAACACGCGCACGACAAGCGTTGCGTTAGCCAATCCAAGGCTGAGACGCAAGGCCACGGCAGCCGACCATCGGAGCGGGCACCACCTCGCAGGCTCCACCAAAGGGGCACCGTGCCGTTGTCAAGTCAGCACCGCGCACAGCGGCCGTTCTCCGCAGCGGCATTCAGGCACTGGCCCCGGAAGACCCGAGCCTGGGGAAAACCCGCGGAAAACAAACCCGACCGCTGGGGGAAGTTCAGCCGTTTGCCATTGATCAGATCTGCTGATCAATGGCGGCAGGCCTACCCCCGTCTCATGCGGGAACGGCGATGTCCACTGGCAACACCAATCCCCGCAAAGCAGCAGCCAGCGCCGCGGCGGCTGGTGCATCCCAGCGTCCTTCCAGGCCGCGGGACCGCACACCGGCGTCGCGATCCGATGGACTCAACACGAACCGCAGCGACCACTCGTCCGCAGTGCCGCTCAATTGCAACCACAGAGCGCCGCCATCGTGCTCAAGCTCGAGGGTCTCCTCGGGCATCAGCCAACTGCTGCAGGCAGCCAACTGCTGCTCCAGCACCAGGACACCACGCTGGAACAGGGCCAATTCGGCCAGGGTGAGTTCAGCGGCCCACTGCTGCGCACCAATCAAGACAGCAAAAGGCAGGCGTGCAGGATCAACCCGCAACCGCCAGCCCTCACCGCCCTGGATCTCCAAGCTCAGCCAGGCAACAGGTCTGGTTGATCCTGCTCGTCACTGAGCTCGATGATGGCGCGCTGGACCGGCTTGACCATCGAGTCATCGAGCAAACCATCAAAGTCATCAAAACGGCGCTGTTTGGCGCGATAGGCAATGCGCACAGTGGTGAGGTAGCGGTTGCTCGAGTGGCGAATCAAACTTTCGCCACGCTTGGCCAGATCCTTGGCACTGATCTCGAGACCGCTGTACATAACCGTTCGCCGATGACCTCACCTTAGGTCAGGCCTGACCCAGGGCCGCTAGAAGGACAGCCATGCAGGGGACCCTCGCGATCGACCTGGGCAGCAGCTCCACGGTGGTGGCCTTCCAGGCCCCGGGCGAACCGGCACGGCTGCTGAACATCGATCCCTACAGCCTGGACGATCCTTGCGTCGTGCCCTCGCTGCTGTGGCTCAGCAGCGCCGACGCGCCCAAACCACTGCTCGGCCGGCAGGTGCTCGAGGCCGGCCTGGCTTTCGCCGAGGGACCCGAGCTGCAGCGTGATTTCAAGCGTCTGATCGGTGCCGAGCCATGGGCAGCAGGGCGCAACACTGACCTGCCCCTGAGCCCCGAAGCAGCCGGCGAGCTGCTGCTGCTGCAGCTGTGGCAAGCCCTGCCGGCTGACATCAGTCCCCAGCGCCTGGTGCTGACCGCACCGATCGACACCTATGGCGGCTACCGCCGCTGGCTGCTGCAACTGGCCCAGCGCCTCGCCGTTGCCGAAATCGCCCTGTTGGATGAACCCACCGCTGCGGCGATCGGCTGCGGGTTGCCCCCGGGCAGCACCGTGCTGGTCATCGATCTGGGCGGGGGCACCACCGACCTGTCGCTGGTGCAGTTGGCGGGCGGAGAAGGCCGCGCCGCTCCGATTGCCCAGCTGCTGCGCCTGGGAGGGCGGCTGCTGGATGGCAGCTGCCAGAGCCTGCGCACCGCCAAGGTGCTGGCCAAAGCCGGCCTGGCCATCGGTGGGCGTGACATCGACCGCTGGATCGCAGCCCATCTGTGCCCCAATGAGCCCTTGGCGAGGTCCCTGCTGGCCCAGACCGAGCAGCTCAAATGCCAACTCAGCCAGGCCCCGGTGGCCCGCACGCTGTGGTGTCCCCCATCACGGCCGCCGATCGATCTGCAGCTGGACCACGACACCCTCGACGCGGTGCTGCAGCGACACGGGCTGATCAGCCAACTCGATGCACTGCTCGAGAGCGTGCTGGCCCAGGCTCGCGCCGCTGGCGTGGCGATCGACCAGATCGATGCGGTGCTACCGGTTGGCGGCACCAGCCGGCTTGGAGCGATCCAGCACTGGCTCATGCAGCGCTTCGACGCCGTGCCGGTGCCGGTGCGCAGCCAACGGCCGATCGAAGCCGTGGCGCTGGGGGCTCTAGCCCTGACCCCGGGGGTCCAGCTGCGCGATGTGCTGAGCCAGGGCGTGTCCCTGCGCTGCTGGGACCGCCGCAGCGGGCAGCACCACTGGCATCCCCTCTATGTACCGGGCCAGAGCTGGCCCACCGAGCAACCCCTGGAGCTGCGACTCGCCTGCAGCCGCGATGGCCAGGACGCGATCGAGCTGGTTCTGGGAGAACCGGCTGACCGGCAGCGCGGCGAAGTCATTTTTGAGAACGGGTTGCCCGTCCTGCGTAACCGCGCTGCTGGGCCGCCGCAGGTCACCCCATGGCCCCAGCAGCCGCCACCCCTGGTTGTGGATCCTCCTGGCCGGCAGGGGGAGGATCGGCTGCTGTTGCGATTTGGCATCGATACCGACGCCCAGCTCTGCCTGGAGGTCCAAGATCTGGCTCACTGCGACAGGCCGGCAACAGTGCAGCGCCTGGGGCCGGTGCGCTGACCTAAAACGGAATGACTTTTTCCCATCTGCCTTGGCCCTGCGCCGGCACAGGCTTCCTCGTTTCTGGCTCGGCCTGACCCTGGGTCTGGTGGCCACGGCTGTGGGGGCGACTTACATCTGGGAGCGGCAGTTGCCCGGGCGCCTTCAACAGTCGATCGCCCGTGGCGACCTCGAAGCCTGCCTGAACTACAGCGATCAACTGGCTGCCCTGCGCTGGCTGGGAGGCGGCACTCCCAACGAGCAAGCCCGCTGCCGGCGGCTGAAAGCGCGCGAGCTGTGGCGGCAGCGGCGCTGGGCAGAGGCGATGGCCCTGCAGCTGAGATTGGCCAATTCAGCGGCTGGCGGTGAAGCCGATCGCCTGCAGTTGCAGACCTGGGAAGACGATCTGCAGCAGCTGGCCCTGCAGCGTTTTCAACAGGGGGATCTCAATGCGGCCCTGGCGTTGCTGGAGCCCATCGGCGAAAACCACAAGCCGGGCAGGAGCAGTCTGGGCGACAACCTTCGCGAAATCTGGAACAGCAACCGTTATCAGTTGGAGCGAGCCCGCAAGCTCGTGGCACAGAAGCGGTGGTGGGAAGCCATCGATGCCCTCAACCGCATCGACCATCCCTGGTGGAGACAACAGAGCCGGGATTTGCGTCAGGCCACCGAATCCGGCATCAACGGCCTGCGCGGGCTTGGCCGCGAGCGTGACAGCCACGGCAGGCTGCCCCATGCGGTCCCCCCTCAGGAACTCGATGCCCAGGTGCAACGCCGCATCGCCCAGGGCATGGACGAATGGAGCGCCTTTGAAGCAGCTTGCAAAGCCCTGGGAGGGCAGGTGATGGAAGCAGGCCCCGATACCGCCTGTCGGCGCTGAGCTGCAGCATGACAAGATTGCCGCGCAGCCAGGGACCCAGAGCAATGCAGCCAGGGGACAAAGTCAAGGTCAGCAGCAGCGTGGTGGTGTTTCACCACCCTCAACACCGCGGCCAGGCTTTTGACCTCAATGGACAGGACGGCGAGATTGTCGCGGTGCTTCACGACTGGCATGGACGACCGATCAGTCCAACCCTGCCCGTGGTGGTGGCATTCGGAAAATTTAGGGCCCATCTGCGCTCTGACGAACTCACCCTGCTGTCGTGAGGTCGGCGGGCGAGTTCAGTCTCGCTTGAAGCCATCGGCCAGATCGGCCCGCTCAGCCAGGGGGTCCCGCAGCAGGAACACGCCTTCTTCGCCATCGATGGCCTTCAGACAGAGCTGAATCGACTCGTCACGGCTGGTCGGAACGACCCGACCGCAGAAATCGGGTTGGATGGGCAGCTCGCGGTGGCCCCGATCCACCATCACCAGCAGGCCCACGCGCCGGGGTCGGCCCCAGGCCTGCAGCGCCTCGAGGGCAGCACGGACCGTACGTCCCGTAAAGATGACGTCATCGACCAACACCACCTGTCGTCCCTCAAGATTGACGGGCAGGTCGGTGGATTGAACCCAGCGGGTCGCCACCAGCTCGAGATCGTCCCGATGAAAGGTGGGATCCAGGCTGCCGCAATCGATCGGATGACCGCAGCGGGCTTCCAGCCGCTCGGCCAGAACTTGCGCCAAAACCACGCCGCGGGTGGGAATGCCGAGCAACACCAAAGCACGGCTGTCGGCAACCCCTTCGAGCACTTGGGATGCCAGGCGCTCCACCGTGCGTCCCAGGTCCTGGGCTGATAACAGCTCACGCCTGGATGACGGCTGATCGTTCGATCGCGCTGGCGACATCGCTGGCCTGGCTTGGGCTCCAGGTCATTCTACGAAGAGCAGGGTGTGCCCAAAGCCTGACGCGACGGGGGATCCGCTGGGATCAGGCTCATGGCGGGAGGTAGGTTGGAGGAGTGTGATTGCTGGGCCATTGCCGCAATCCATTCGTTCGGTGCTCGGGTGAAACAGATCGGGTGAAAGCAGTTCCCTCCCCCCACGACTCCCCATCGACGGTGCTGGATTCCAAACCAGCTTCCAATGCCCTGTTCAGCGAATCCAAGGCAATGGTCGCCCCGGTCGTACTGGCCATCTTGGATGGATGGGGTTACAGCAATGACGACGAACACAACGCCATCCGCAGCGCAGACACCCCGGTGATGGATGCCCTCTGGCATGCCTATCCGCACACCCTGATCGAAGCCAGTGGCGGTGCCGTGGGTTTGCCCGATCAGCAGATGGGCAACTCTGAAGTCGGACACCTGACCATTGGCTCGGGCCGCATCATTCGCCAAGAACTGGTGCGCATCGGCCAGGCCGTGCGCGATGGATCGATCGCCTCAAACCCGGCCCTGAATCAATTGGCCGACCGGCTCAACTCCAATGGAGGCACCCTGCACCTGCTCGGTCTCTGTTCCGATGGGGGGGTGCACAGCCATGTGGAGCACCTGGGCGGATTGCTGCACTGGGCGTCCAGCCGAGGCCTGAGCCGCGTCTGCATCCATGTGATCACTGACGGACGGGACACGGCACCGACCAGCGCCATGGCCTTCATCGATCGCATCGAGGCACAAATTCAGGATTCTGGCGTCGGGGTGATTACCTCCCTCTGCGGTCGCTATTGGGCCATGGACCGTGACAACCGCTGGGAGCGCACCGAGAAGGCCTATCGCCTGCTGACAGAGCCCAGCGAGATCACCTCATTGAGTCCTTCAGAACTCATGCAGCAGTCCTACGCCAATGATGTCAGCGACGAATTCCTTGAACCGATACGCCTGGCCGAGGGCGTGATCGAGCCTGGCGATGGCGTGGTGTGCATCAACTTCAGGCCCGACCGGGTACGCCAACTGATTCGGGCCCTGGTGCTCGAGAGCTTCGATGCCTTCCCCAGGGAAGCGATCCAGCCCCTCAATGTGGTCACCTTCACCCAGTACGAAAAGGGCTTGCCTGTCGACGTTGCCTTCCCGCCCGAATCCCTCGATGGACTGCTTGGGCAGGTGGTTTCAGAGTCTGGACTGCGCCAGTTCCGCACCGCCGAAACCGAAAAGTACCCCCATGTCACCTATTTCATGAATGGGGGGATCGAGCAGGCGTTCCCGGGAGAAGACCGCCATCTGGTTCCATCACCCCGTGTGGCCACCTACGACCAGGCTCCTGCGATGGCTGCCGAGCAACTGACCGACAACTGCATCGCTGCGATCCAAAAAGGGATCTATGCCTTGGTCGTGATCAATTACGCCAATCCCGACATGGTGGGCCACACCGGTCGGATGGAAGCCACCCGCCAAGCGATCAGCACCGTCGATCGCTGTGTCGGCCGATTGATGGAGGCCACCAACCGCATGGGGGGCACCCTGTTGATCACCGCAGATCACGGCAATGCCGAAGTCATGGAAGGTCCTGATGGCAGGGCATGGACAGCCCACACGACCAATCCGGTGCCGGTGATCCTGGTGGAAGGCGAACAACGCAAGCTGCCTGGACATGGCACTGCCGTTCAACTGCGTGATGGCGGTGGCTTAGCCGACATTGCCCCCACCCTGCTCGAGATCCTCGGGTTGCCGAAACCTGAGCTGATGAGCGGCCAAAGCCTGATCCAGGCAGCCGGCACACCCGCCGGTCTGAGCCGCATTCCACAAACCCTCGGCATCTAAAGTCATTCCATGGTGATTTCCGTCGTGTCTTGGATCTGGATCAGCAGTGGAATTCTGCTGATCATTTCTGTGCTGCTGCACAGCCCCAAGGCTGACGGCATGGGTGGCCTGGCGGCCAGTGGCGGTTCGATGTTCAGCAGTGCCCGCAGTGCCGAACAGACCTTGAACCGGATCAGCTGGACCCTGTTGGCCATTTTTCTGGCTCTGGCCGTTGTGCTCAGCGCCGGTTGGCTCAAATGAGCATCAGGGCCAGCCGCTCAGCCCGCCGATGACCCTGCCCCGCCGCTCCCTGTTCGCAACCTTGATCGCCAGCATCGCGACCGGGGCTGGGGCCCTGTTCGGACGTCCGTCCCCTGCCGAGGCGGCCAGCCAAGCCAGCGATCCTGCCTGGAGCCTCAGTGATGCAGCCTGGAAACAGCGGCTCAGCCCGGCGGCGTACCAGGTCCTGCGCCGCGAAGGCACAGAGCCTCCGTTTAGCAGCCCTCTCAACAAGGAGAAGCGTGCAGGAACATTCCACTGTGCTGGCTGCGATCTGCCCCTGTTCAGCAGCTCGGCCAAGTACGACAGCGGCACCGGCTGGCCCAGCTTCTGGCAACCACTCAGCGGTGCCTTGGGCACCAAGATTGATTTCAAGCTGATCGTCCCCCGCACCGAATACCACTGCAAACGCTGCGGCGGCCACCAGGGGCATGTGTTTGGCGACGGACCACGCCCGACCGGAAAGCGCTAT
>VGQR01000092.1 GCA_016882345.1 Cyanobacteria bacterium K_DeepCast_35m_m2_023 | reverse complement strand
AACAGCTGCCAGCGGCTGCGACCGGCGACCCGTGCCACCGGCGCTGGCGCCGGGCCGATCAGGCACCATCCCGCCGCGTGGACCGCCGGGGCCAGCCGTTCGGCCAGCGCTGCCGCCGCCGTCGCCGTGGTGCTGGCCGCAGGACCACTGAGGCGCAGCAGGGCGGCCCGGGCAAACGGCACCTGGGCCCCACTGCGGCGCTGGGCCAGCTCCTCGGCCAGAAACGCGCCGTAGTCGCCGCTGACCAGGTGCTGGATCACCGGATGGTCCGGGCTGTAGGTCTGCACCAGCACCTCGCCCGGCAGTTCACCCCGTCCCGCCCGCCCGGCCAGCTGCAACAACAGCTGCAGGCACTGTTCGGCCGAACGCAGGTCGGGCCGAAACAGCAGGCCATCGGCAGCCAACACCGCCGCCAGCGTGACCCGCGGCAGATCCATGCCCTTGGCCAGCATCTGGGTGCCCACCAGCACATCGGCCTCGCCGGCGGCAAAGCGGGAGAGCACCTGGCGGTGACCATCACGGCCGCGGGTGCTGTCGCGATCAAACCGCAGCAGGCGCAGGTTGGGCAGCTCTTCGGCCAACTGCTCGATCACCCGTTGGGTGCCGGCACCAAAGGGCTTGAACGCCGTCGAGCCACAGCTGCCGCAGCGGCTGCTCACCCCCTGGCGGTGGTCGCACCAGTGGCAGCGCAGCCACTCGCTGCCGCCATGGTGACGATGCACGGTCAACGCCACATCGCAATTTGGGCACAACACGGCGGTGCCGCAACTGCGGCAACTCAGAAACGAGCGATAACCCCGGCGCGGCACCAGCACCACGGCCTGCTCGCCACTGCCGACCAAGCGCTGCAGGCGTTGCAGCAGGGGACGACTGATCAGGCGGCGATGACCGGCGGCCAGCTCCTGGCGCATGTCGACCAGCCGCACCGGCGGCATCGGCCGAGCACCGATGCGCGTGGTCAGCCGCAGCAGCTGGGTCTGCCCCTGTTGCACGCTGTGCCAGCTCTCGATCGACGGTGTGGCGGTGCCCAGCAGCAGCACCGCCCCCTCGCGACGGGCGCGCAACCGCGCTGCATCCCGGGCGTGGTAGCAGGGCATCGGGCTTTCCTGCTTGTACGAGCTGTCGTGCTCCTCATCGAGCACGATCAAACCCAGTCGCGCCAAAGGCAGAAACACCGCCGAGCGGGTCCCGACCACCAACTGGGGCGTTTGCGCATCGAGGGCAGATCGCCAGCTGCTGACGCGTTCGCCATCTCCCAGACCGCTGTGGTACTCGCACACGGCACACCCAAAGCGGCTGCGGGCCCGATCGAGCAGCTGGGGGATCAGACCGATTTCGGGGCAGAGCAGCAGAACGCTTTGGCCCTTCTGCAGCGCCTGCGCCGCCGCCTGCAGATACACCTCGGTTTTGCCCGCCCCGGTGACCCCCCAAAGCAGCAGGCTCTGGCCCGGATCGGCTGCCGTGATCGACGCCAGCACCCTGGCCTGATCGGCGCTGAGCTGGCGCGGCGGCTGCCCGTCGACTGGCGCGGCAGAC
The DNA here is from genome assembly GCA_016882345.1 of Cyanobacteria bacterium K_DeepCast_35m_m2_023. Next base: position 5,791 of record VGQR01000092.1, on the reverse strand, counting down.
GTGAGTCGGCGCTGCACCAGGCCGCGTCGCTCAAGACCAGCCAGCACGGCACGGCTCTGGCCGGCAGGGCCGCAAAGCTCGGCCAACGGCAGGACCCCGCCGGCCTGATGCAAGGCCATCAGCAGGGCCTGCTGGCGCTCGGTGAGGCGCTCGGTCTTAAGATCAACGGGATTGGCAACGATCTGCCAGCTGGGGCGCTGCCCCGCCGCCGGTGGTTGGCGCCGCTGACCCAGCCAGGCCGCCGGCAGGGCGCTTTTGAGGGTCTGAAAACGGCTGGTGTGGCACGCCTCGGCAACCTGATCGATGAGCTGCTGCCACTGCGGCATCACCGCTGCTGGCTGCAGCAGCTTGTCGATCGGCTGCAGCTGGCGACCGATGAGATCGGCAGGCAGGGCGCTGAGCTGCTCGACCACCAGACCCGACTGGCGCCGCCCCCGCAGCTGAACCTGCACCAGATCCCCGGGAGCCAGGGGCAGCCGCAGGGGATTGGCGTAGGTGAACGTCTGCCCCTCGCGCCCGGCCTCAAGCCAGACCTGGAGCCAACGCGGTGGTGCCGCTAGCGGATCCGTGCCCACCGTCCTTGCAAAGCCGTCTCGCCATTCTTATGATGAAGCTGCTGAGCAGTCCATTGGCTGCTGTCGGAACAAGGCAAGGTTCCGTCCAGAGGGAAGACCCGAAGAGAGTGCCCGGAACAGTCCTCCTCAAGAGGCTTTCCACTGAGGACTCCCGGTCTGCGACCTCCCCTGACAGCACTCCAACGGCTTCGGCCACTCCCAACCTCCGGCCCACACCACCCCCCGTCGCACCCTGCTTTGCTCCTGGCGCATGCTTCGCCGGGATCGACCAATCCCATCAGGAACCCGACGTCGGTGGCGCTGGATTGACCGGTTGGACTGGCCATTTTGTGCGTCTTTCGCTGATCTGTCTCGCTCTCCCTACTGGTTCGTTCTCCCATGAGTCCTGTCGCCATTCTTGAGGTCAAAAGCGCCAAAACCGGTCTGACCACGACCCCGCTTGGCAACGGACTCGACGAGGACACGACCGCCGCTATCACCGGCAAGAGTGCCAAGCCTGCAGCCAAGTCCACTGCCAAAAGCAAGGCTGCACCCAAGGCTTCCGGGACCGCCAAAACAAGCAAAACCGCTTCAGCCAAGAGCGCGGCCCCCAAAGCTGCCGGCAGCAAAGCCAAGGCCAAGAAGGACACCATGGCCGCCGGGCCCGATGCCCTGGAGCTCGATGGCCCGATCGACCTCGAGGCCAGCGCTGACGCCCTGATCGACGCCGCCGATGTCGGCGAAGTCGGCGCCAAGGACGACAAGGCCGCCAAAGCCTTGGCCAGCATCAAGGTCGGCCCTAAGGGGGTCTACACCGAAGATTCAATCCGGGTCTACCTGCAGGAGATCGGCCGCATCCGCCTGCTGCGTCCCGACGAAGAGATCGAGCTGGCCCGCAAGATCGCCGATCTGCTGCAACTGGAAGAGCTGGCGGCCCAGTTCGAGAGCGACCACGGCCACTACCCCGACACCAAGGAGTGGGCGGCCCTGGTTGAAATGCCGCTGATCAAGTTCCGCCGGCGCCTGATGCTGGGCCGCCGGGCCAAGGAAAAGATGGTGCAGTCGAACCTGCGCCTGGTGGTCTCGATCGCCAAGAAATACATGAATCGGGGGCTGAGCTTCCAGGACCTGATCCAGGAGGGTTCCCTCGGACTGATCCGCGCCGCCGAAAAGTTTGACCACGAGAAGGGTTACAAGTTTTCGACCTACGCCACCTGGTGGATCCGTCAGGCGATCACCCGCGCCATCGCCGATCAGTCCCGCACGATCCGCCTACCGGTCCACCTGTACGAGACCATCTCGCGCATCAAGAAGACCACCAAGACCCTGAGCCAGGAGTTCGGCCGCAAACCGACCGAAGAAGAAATCGCTGAATCGATGGAGATGACCATCGAGAAGCTGCGCTTCATCGCCAAGAGCGCCCAGCTGCCGATTTCGCTGGAAACACCGATTGGCAAGGAAGAGGATTCCCGCCTGGGCGACTTCATCGAAGCCGACATCGAGAATCCCGAGCAGGACGTGGCCAAAAATCTGCTGCGGGAAGACCTGGAAGGGGTGCTGGCCACCCTCAGCCCGCGCGAGCGCGATGTGCTGCGCCTGCGCTATGGCCTCGATGACGGCCGCATGAAGACACTCGAGGAGATCGGCCAGATCTTCGATGTCACGCGGGAGCGCATTCGCCAGATCGAAGCCAAGGCCCTGCGCAAACTGCGCCACCCCAACCGCAACGGTGTGCTCAAGGAGTACATCAAGTAATCCAGTCCCCCACCTCAGCCGGTTTACGGTGCCCAGGTCGGCGGTGTCCCCGCCGACTTTTTCGTTGTGACTGCTATGGCCCCACGGGTTTCGATCGTGCTGCCCACCTACAACGAACGGGGCAACATCGAACCGCTGCTGGCCCAGTTGCTGACGCTGCAGCAGCACGTCGATCTCGAAATCCTTGTGGTTGACGACGATTCGGCCGACGGAACCGCCGAGCTGGTGCGCCAGCTGGCCCACCACGAGCCACGGCTGCGGCTGATCCGCCGCGTCGGGCGCAGCGGCCTGGCCAGCGCCATCAAAGAGGGGCTGCTCGATGCCACCGGTGATGTTGCGGTGGTCATGGACAGCGATGGGCAACATCAACCGGCTTCGGTGCGACGCGCGATCGAGACCCTGATCGACGGCGACCATGACCTGGTCATCGGCAGCCGCTTTCACCCCGACGCCAGCATTGAGGGATTGAGCGGGCGGCGGGAGACCGGATCGACCTGGGCCAATGCCTGCGCCCGTTTCAGCCTGCCGAAACGCTATGCCGCCCTGAGCGATTTCATGAGCGGCTTTTTTGCGCTGCGGCTCGAAGCGCTGCTGCCTGTGATCCGAGCGGTCGATGTCAACGGCTTCAAATTCCTCTACGAATTGCTCGCCGTCAGCAAGGGACGCCTGTCCACCGCCGAGGTGCCGCTGCAGTTCCAGCCCCGCAGCTACGGCAGCTCAAAACTGGACCTGGCGATCTTTTGGGACTTCCTAATCTCCATCCTGCACAGCCTCTGCCTGCGGCTGCTGCCCCGCCGGGCCATCAGTTTTGCCCTGGTCGGTGCCAGCGGTGTCGTGGTGCAGCTGCTCGTGACCCAGCTGCTGATGGGCGGCGGCGGGCTGGATTTCGAGCGGGCGTTGCCCTTCGCTGTGGTGGCGGCCGCCAGTTCCAATTATCTGATCAACAATGCGCTGACGTTTCGCTTTCAGCGGCTGCAGGGTCTGGCCCTGGTGCGCGGCCTGCTCAAGTTTCTGCTGGTGGCCTCCCTGCCGGTGCTGGCCAATGTCGGCTTGGCCTCGGCCTACTACAGCTTCATCGCCCGCGACACCTTCTGGGCCCAGCTGGCCGGCATCGTCGTGGTGTTCGTCTGGAACTACGCCGCCTCGTCGCGGTTTGTCTGGAACACGCCCTGAGGCCCAGGTTGCAAGTGGTCACAGCCGGAGCCCTGATTCTGGCTCTGGGCTTGGGAGTGCTGCTGTCCTCCTGGGAGGTGCTGCCAAGCGATGGCGACCTGCTGCGGGGGATCGAGCGATTCAGCACGCCCCCCCTGCGTGCGGCAGCGCCGTTAAACGGATCTGGGTCTGGTAGCCGGGGCCTGCGGTGGGTTTCAGCACCCTGGTGGTGCGGGCCCACTGGCCCAGCGACGTGATCGGCGGCGCAGCCGTGGGACTGGCCTGGTTGGGGCTGTGCCTGGCAGTGTGGCGACGGGCATTGCACGGAACCAGACACCGATGACACTCACCCTTGAGGATCTGCGCGGGCTGCGGACGGCTCCGGTGCTCGACGGGGGCGCCCGCCAGGCCCTGCTCCAGCAGCTGCAGCCTCGCCTGGCCGCCTGCGACTGGTTCACCGTCGGCGTCATGGCCCCGACGGGGGAGACGGCGCTGCAGGCCCTGCGCCGCTGCGAACGGGCCCTGGGCTGGAGCCCCCTGGAACCCGATCCAGCCAGCCCCGAGGTCAGCGATGTGCCGGGCCCGGCCTTTCTCAAGGGCAACCAGAACACCGGCCGCTACCTGCTACGGCCCGAACGCGGATTGGGCGAGGGCATTTTGATCACGGGCCACAATCTGGCCGAGCCCGAGGCCGAGGACACCTGGGGCCCCTTGCCCCTGGATCTGTTCGCCTGAACCGCAGCGATCGCGACGGCTGATCACGAGTCGCCACGCTAGACCGGTTCGGTCACCACCGGTGCCTAGGCTTGGCGGCTGTGATTGGGCAGCAGCGGCTGCTTGCAAAGGATCCTGATGGCCAGCTCCACCCTGCGAATCGCCTCTCGCCGCAGCCAGCTGGCCATGGTGCAGACCCACTGGGTGCGCGATGAACTGAGCAAGGCCCATGCGGGCCTTGAGATCAGCATCGAAGCGATGGCCACCCAGGGCGACAAGATCCTCGATGTGGCCCTGGCCAAGATCGGCGACAAGGGCCTGTTCACCAAGGAACTGGAGGCCCAGATGCTGGTCGACCAGGCCGACATCGCCGTCCACAGCCTCAAGGACCTGCCCACCAACCTGCCCGAGGGGCTGATGCTGGGCTGCATCACCGAGCGCGAAGACCCGGCCGATGCGCTGGTGGTTCACGAGAAGCACAAGGACAAGACCCTGGCCACCCTGCCCGAGGGTGCGGTGGTGGGCACCAGTTCGCTGCGGCGCCTGGCCCAACTGCGCCACCACTTTCCGCACCTCACGTTCAAAGACGTGCGCGGCAACGTGATCACCCGCCTCGAGAAGCTGGATTCGGGTGAATTCGACTGCCTGATCCTGGCGGCGGCCGGGCTGGGGCGTCTGGGGCTGGGGGATCGCATTCACGAACTGATCGATCCCTCGATCTCGCTGCACGCCGTGGGCCAGGGTGCCCTCGGGATCGAGTGCCGCGAGGGCGACAGCGCCGTGTTGGCCCAAATCAAGGTGCTGGAGCACACCCCCACAGCCCGCCGCTGCCTGGCTGAACGGGCGTTTTTGCGCGAACTCGAAGGAGGGTGTCAGGTGCCGATCGGCGTCAACACCCACTTCGATGGCGAGGGGGATGGGGCCGAACTAGTGCTGACCGGCATGGTCGCCAGCCTCGATGGGGTGCGTCTGATCCGCGACACAGTGCGCGGCAACCAGGACGATCCGGAAACGCTGGGTGTCACCCTGGCCCGCCGTCTGCGGGATCAGGGAGCCACAGAGATCCTCAATGAGATCTTTGCAGCCGTTCGCCCCGAAGCCTGACGGCGAGCTGCAGGCGCCACCGGTTCAGTGGAACCTGCTGGCCTGGGCGGCCCTGCTGGGGGTGCTCACCGGCCTGGCCATCGTCGGTTTCCACGCGCTGCTCGGCTCGATCAACAACTTTTTGTTCGGCCGCTTTGTCGAGGGACTGCTGACGATCGGACGCAGTCCCTTGCATCCGCTCGAGGTGCCCGTGACGCTGCCCCCGCCGCCTGCACCGGCAGCGCTGGGAACCCCGTTGCAGAAACTGCTGCAGATCGGCCTGGATGGCCTGGGGTTTGTGCCCCCACCGCCGCCGCCGCCACCCGAACCGCCGCCACTGCCGAGCCTGCAGGTGCCCGACTGGCTCAGCCTGTGGCCGGTGCTGGTGGTGCCCACCCTGGGCGGGGCCCTGGTGGGGGTCTTGCGCCGCTGGCTGGGGGACCTGGGCCCAGGCTTGCCAAGCCTGATGGCCATGGCCGACGGCGACCAGCCGGCCGCATCCAAGGTGCCCTGGCTGCGTCTGCTGGCCGCCT